>CAZTTW010000044.1:0-13309 GCA_964616265.1 uncultured Myxococcales bacterium
AGCGACAACCAGTCCACGCCCCGCGAGGTGATCGAGCTCTTGAAGGCAGCCATGGCACATCCGGTGCTCGGGCCTATCGTTCGCCGCCCGGAATACGATGCTCACCCGGTGTCGAGGCCGGCCATTCACTACGTCAGCACGGACCGGCCCGCGGCCCGCGGCAATATCCAGGTACTCGGCGGCAAGACCGGCTACAACGACAGTGCTCGCTACTGTCTGGTCATCGCCGCGCGTATCGACGGACACAGCTACGGAATGGCGTTCCTCGGCACCGAAGGGGATCTGACCCGATTCGGCGATGTGGCCCGCGTCGCCGACTGGATCATCACGCACAAGCCCAAACGCGGCCCCTCCACAGCGCCGCAAGGCCCGCCATCGCCCGAGACGATCCTCGACCAGCCCGACGGTGGCGCCCCCTTAAACGTCGCAGCGCAAAGCCACGAGCGGACGAACTAGGGCGCGGCTGGTGCCGTCGTGCGGGCGGTGGGCTCACGCACAAGAGCGGCCACTTCTGCCAGCCCGGGCGTGCTGGGATCGTGAATCTCGCTGAGATAGATCATCGCCGCGTCTTTGCGTCCCCGATCGATCTCTTTGCGCGCCATCGAGACCAAGCTCGCGTCTGGCTGCGGGAACATACGAAGGGCCAGCCACAACATCGACTGCATGCACGAACGACATTCCGACTTGTCCAGCACGCCGATGAGCGCTTCCATCTTTTGCGCATCGAAGCCGGGCTTGGCGATGACGGATTCCCACGCGTCGGCCGTGCCTTTGGGGATGCGGCCGTCGGACTCCTCGCGCTCGCCAATGGTACGCAACAGGCCGGCCGGCCCCTTGATGCTGTGGGGATCGATGTCGCCGGCGCGCATGTAGCAGGCTGCGGCCTCGCGGTAGAGTTTCTGCTCGCGATACGTCTCCCCGAGCTTGAGCTGCGCATAGATAGCTTTCGGTTGTGCGGCGGCGGCGTGCTGCCACAGCGACAACGAGTCGTGCCAGACCGGAGCAAGTTGCATCGTTGCCCACAGCTCGACGCCAAGAACGACCGTGCCGACGGCAATCAAGGCCTTGCGGCCGGGCTGCCACGTCAGGAGCTCGGCGACTGGCCACGCCAAGGTTCCCAGCGCCAGTAGGACGTAGCGATCGGCGAAACGAAAATAGACCGGCGTGATGTTGGCGACGGGCAAAAGCGCGCCGATGAAGGCGACCGAGGCGAACTTCGCAGCGGACGGCATGCGCCGCCACGACGCGACCACGACCAGCAGCAATCCACCCAGTGCGAGCCCAACCATCACCTCGCCCGAGATAGCGGCGGGATAAACCGGAGACAAGTCTACGGGCACGACCACGCGGGCCGCATACACACCGAGCGTTCCAAGAACGTCGAGGACGATCGGCAAGGGTCGCGCCGACGGAATCATTTGGTTGTGCTTCCAAATGAACGGCACCGGCAACGCGAACGCGATGGCGATCATCGCGAACGGAAGACACCGCCGTGCCGCCTCGCGCGCCGGCACGGCCCGCACGAAACACCACCAGGCGAACAGCACGACGGGAAGGATCACCGCCGACGTCTTTGCCAGACACGCGAGGACCGCCAAAGAGCAAGCGAAAACCGTCGAACGGGTACTGGGCGTCTCGCGATCCGCGACCAACAACGTTCCGAAGAGGAGAAGCAGCGCCAGAACATCTTTCCGGCCGACGATCCAAGCCACCGACTCCACGGCCAGAGGGTGAAGGCCGACGAACAAGATCCCCATCAGCGCTGGCACCACGCTGACTGTCCGCCGCAGCAGAAAGTAGCCGAGCGTCAGTGCGAGCGCGAACAAGGCCACGTTCAGCGCATGAAAGCCGGCGGGCGAATGCGCCCAGAGCAAGCGATCCGGCAGATACGAAAGCAGATGCAGCGGGTGGTAGGCTTGAAACTGGACCCGCGTCAACGCTGCCCAGACGTAGGTACCGATATTCCCTTGGAAGAGCGGATTGTCGACGATGAAACGGTCGTCGTCCCAATTCGTAAAACCAGCGCCGAACACGGAGGAATAGGCCACCGCAACGGCAGCGAGGATGGCAACGACTGCCTGCCGGTCCCAACGCGCGTCCGCCAGAGCTACGGATTGAGCCGCCTGGGCCGCTTTGGCGCGCTGTTTTGCTTCCCGCTGCCGGTCTCGCCTCATGGCCGGCAGAATACACAACGCGAGAGAAGCTTGTGAGCAAACCGTTTCACGACCGACTACCAACCCAAGAAGCGACTCTCCATCCGCAAGGGTGGCCGACCAACCTGACAACTTAGTTGCCGCGAATGCCAACCGTTCGCTCGCCCGGCAGAACAAGGTCGAGTGAAATCAATTGTTTTCTGGTACTTTCCTTCGGCCCGCGTATTGCTGTAAGGTAGCCAGCAAGCCACAACAGTATCTCTGGCTGCTCTACGAGGAGGACTTCCCATGACTGGTAATTCTAAGCGCAGCATTCGCCTTATGAGTTGGCGAACCCTCCGCTGGGTCATCACACTTCCGGCGTTGCCGCTCATCTGGTGGGCCTGCACGTCTCACCCGCTCGCGCAGCCGACGCCGGCGCCGGAGCAGCAGACGAATATCTACATCACGGTCAAGCCGAACCGACAGCTCGACCTCGTGTTCATGGTCGACAATTCGCCGTCCATGGCGCCCAAGCAAGCCAAGATGAACGCGCAATTCCCTAAGTTGATCAACGCCCTCAAGGACCCGACTGATCAATCGCTGCCCGACCTGCGGGTCGCGATCATCGACAGCGATCTTGGTACTGGTGGTGCTTATCCTACGGGGTCGTGTGGGCCGAAGACGCTGCCGGATGGAACCAACTCCAACTACGGAGACCTGGGACGATTCCAAATGATTGGCGCCACAAAGTGCGGCGTGAACAGCGCGGATGCCCTCTTCCTCGAGTACAAAGGCGGCGCGGCCGTCAACTACACCGGCGACATCAACACCGTGTTTGCATGCTTGGCCACCAACCTCGGCACGGTCGGCTGTGGTGAAGAACATCAGCTCCAAGCCTTCGAGTTCGCCTTGGCCGCCAAGGGCATTGGCAACGAAGCTCAGCAAAACGCCTTTCTCCGTCCCAGCGCCTACCTCGGCCTCGTCTTCTTGACCGACGAGGACGACTGCTCGGCCGCGACCAACGATGGCATGTTCGGGCAGACGCCCGGCGGGACCGATCTGACCGCCGAGTCTGCGAGCTTGCGCTGCTACAGCCGTTCGCACGTGTGTAGTGGAAACAACCTGGCCGACTCCGGGCCGCTCTACCCCACCAAGAACGCATTCAAAGCCGCTCTCACCGACTGCTCGGCGCGCACCGACGCATGCCCCAATGGAACGGACGGACAGAACGCTCCTGGAACCGACACCTCGAAGCCGACCAGCTGTAGCCCGCTCAAGGGCATCGCGAATCTCGCTAGTCACATCAAGAGCGTTAAGTCTTCCCCGGACCAGATTCTGGTCGCCGGCATCTACGGCTGGCCGCTCAGCGATGCCGATCTGCAAACTGCACAGTACAAGATCGACCAAACGCCCAATCCGACGGCCGATCCGAATCACCCGACCGTCTTCGATTCGTGGCCGATTTGCTACGATCCTCAGCACCAGCCGTCCGGCTCTGGCTTCGATGCGACCGCAGCGGGTTGGGGTGCGACGGCGGGCTTGCGCAATGCTGCCTTCATCAAAGAGTTCGATACCAACGGCCTTTCGTTCAGTATCTGCCAGCTCGACTTCTCGGACTCGATGAGCCTGATCGGCGATACGCTCCGCAAGAAGCTGACGAACCTTTGCGTCGACTACAAGCTCTACGACACCGACACGAGCACCGCCGGTCTCCAGCCCTCGTGCCGCGTGGTCTATCGCGTCCCGAGTACCGTCAACAACCAGCTCGTGTGGACGGAAAATCCGAACTCGCTTCCGGAATGCGGACCGAACGACACCAGCGCGACCCTCGCCGTCGGCGCAGACTGTTGGCAGCTGACCCAGGACACGACCAGGTGTCCGACAACGGGCCAGCTCATCGAGGTCGTCCGTTCCAAGGACTCGCCAGCGCTCGATGCCGGTACCCAGGTCGGCATGCAGTGCCGCACCTGCACCGATTTCAAGGCCCCGCAAGGGACCGAGGCCTACGACGCCTGTAACTACTAGCGGCTAGCTGCCCCAGCTCAAAGGCCCACTTCCTTCGGGACGTGGGCCTTTTGCTATCGTTTGCCCACTTTTTCGGCGACCGCCGGGCGCACAGGGCCCAGGTTCGCGTCCGCCAGCCGAAGCGTTTGGCTGTTGTAAGGAACGTTGCTGCAAAAGGCATTGCGATCACAACGCGGTCCGAGGCCGGTCGCCCGCACGTGGAGCCTCTCGCGAGCACGCAACAACACCGTCCGAGCCGCCTCGATGTCGCTCGCGGCGAGCAGGCATTCGGCATAGGCCAAGCAGATCAGCGTCTCGCGATCACCGATAGCGCCCAGCGATTCCAGGGCGCCGTAGTAGGCTTCGTGCGCGGCAACGGACGCGTCGTGGATCTTGCCGCCACCAAGGTAAGCACGGGCCAGCAGCGAAAGCGCCGTCGCTCGTTCCGCCGGTGCCGCCGCCAGCCCCTTCGCAGCGCGTTCGGCAGCCACCGCCGCCTCTTCGAAGCGGCCCAAACCCAGCAGAATTTCCGCGAGCGTGCACAGGGCCAGGCTCTGTTCGCGCGAATCGCCGCGTGAACTGAGCGCCGCAATCGCTTGCCGGACCAGCCGTTCGGCCTCGGCGTGCTCGCGCCGCCAGCTGAGAACGCGCGCCAAATCACGACGACCGATGGCGGCTATCTCGGGCAAGCCCAAGCGCTCCGCATTGGCGAGAACCTCCCGCAAGAGCTCGATGGCGCGTTCGGTATCGCCGAGATCCGCATAGAGAGAACCAATTCCCGAGCGAACTGCACAGGCATTACGCTGGTCGCCCGCTTGCTCGAAGAGGGCCCACGCCGTCTCGAGCTCCTCGAGGGCACTCGTCGTCTCGCCGCGCGCCGCCGCCCTCGCCGCCCTCGCCTTGAGCACGAGGCCCCAGGCCTGCGGCTCGATGTCGGAAAAATAACCTGCCAGGCGCGCGGCTTCTTCGAGAAGCGCGTCGGAGGCAGCCAAATGTCCTGCCACCACCAAATGCGAGGCACCCTCGCTCAAGCACACGAGGAAGGCATCGCGCGCCTCCAGCTGCGGCTCGACGGCGCGCACGTTGGCGATGAGAGCGCCAAGCTCGGCCACCTTGCCTTGGCTGCCCAGCGCAACGATGGTCTGCCCCGCCGCCCGAAACCACATGGACGAGCCCGGCGAAAGCAAGGCCAGTGCAGACGTGCCCGCCGACTCCGCCCGAGAGAGCTCGCCCTGCCACCGGTAGGCTTCAGCCTGAACCAAGAACAGAGCGCCGCGAATCTCGCCCGACTGGGGATCGCGCGTGTCGGGCGAAAGGGCTTCTTGTCCAAGCCGAGCTCGCGCGACGGCCCCATCGAGATCGGTAGCTTTCAGCGCTTGCTCGGCGGCGCGCCGGTACCAGAAGGCCGCGCTTCGCGCATCGTTGCCCCGGCGAAAATGCTCGGCCAGCACGAATGGCTCGGGAGAGCTGTGCTCGAGCAACCATTTGGCCGCCAACCGGTGACCGAGCGATCGATCCTCGTCGGTCAGCATGGCGTACGCGGCTTCGCGAATGAGGGCGTGGGCAAAGGTGAATGCCGCGCTGCCGTCAGACGCAATCGACGACTCCGCGGCGTTGACCAATTCGCGTTCGCTCAGACGCTCGAGCCCTTCGCCAATCGCCGACCGCTCGCCGCCGAGGAGCGACGCCACGCCGTCGCGCGAGAACGTTTGGCCAAACACCGCCGCCGCGCGCAGCACGCGCCGGTTCTCGACACCCTCTTCCTCCAAACGGGCCTGCACGATACCCAAAATTGGTTCGGGGATCTCGCCCGAGCGTCCGGCATGCGCCGCGCGCACCAGCTCCTCGAGAAAGAAAGGATTGCCATCGCCGCGACGAACGATCTGGGCAACGACATCGTCGCTGGAAGGCGTGCCGAGGGCCTCCCGCACCAGCCGTTCGCTGGCTCGACGGGAAAGCGGCGGCAACTGCACGACGTGCACCTGGCGATCCGCCCACAAGTTGGGAAAGACGGTTTGCAGATCCGGTCGCGCCAGCGCCAGCACCATGAACGGGTAGTCGCGCAAACCGCGGATGGCGCCATCGAGAAGCCCGACCGTGCCGGCGTCTCCCCACTGCATGTCGTCTAGCACGACCAGCACCGGATTGACGTCGCACTCGGCGCGCATCCACGTCTCGAACGCCCGGCGAGTCGCATCGGCCATCAACACGGGATTCTGCCGCGCGCCCCGCAGCGACTCGTGGTCGCCCTCGGGAAAGCTGACGCCGGCCACTTCGCCGATGAAGGCGGTCACACCCGCGGCGACATCGTCGGGAAGGTTTCTGCCCACGCAATCGGAAAGTTTGCGCCGACGCTCGTCGGCCGAATCGTTGTCGGCGATGCCGGCCAAACGACGAATGGCTCGACCAAGCAAGGCATAGGGCGAGCCGGCTGCCAGCGAATCGCCTGCGCCGAGCAGCACCAGTACCGGCTCGGGTCTGGCGCGCAGCCACGCCATGAATTCTTGCAGCAGGCGCGATTTGCCGATGCCGGCCGGCCCCAAGACCAACACCGCCGACGCCTGTCGCTCCAGCGCCGAGTCCGTCAGAAGCCCAGCCAAGAACGACAGCTCTTGGCCGCGACCGAGAAACGTCGCCGGCCGACCGAGCAAGCTGCGCTTCGATTCCATGGTCTCGCGCGGCGACACCAAATACACGCCGCTGTCCTCGCGCACGAGATCGAAGCGGCCGGCCAGAAGTGGCGTCACGCTGTCCTCGACCCGCACCCGGCCGGATGTTGTCTTCAGCAACAGCGCCGCCGCCGCGTCGATCACGCTGCCCATGGCGGAGCGACGAGACAGCCGAGCAACGCCGAGCGCGACCACGACGGCGGAGTCAGGCAGGTGCTGGTGGATGAGGAGCGCGCAACGGGCGGCGAGCACCGCCTGGTCGGACGCCACCGTACCTTCGGGCAACGTGACGACCATCTTCTGGCCCGGCAGAAGGTAAGTCTTGGCCGTGAAACGAAGGGCCAGCCGCGCCTCCAACTCGGCCAGCGTCGGGGCTTGTCCGGGTGACGACAAAACGGGCGTGACCTTGTCTGCGGCCGGAGCCGGTGCCTCGCCCGAGTGCCGTGGCCCGACCGTGGCCATGACGATGCAGCTCACGCGCTGTTCGACAACCGTCAATTGCGTGTCCTGCGCGTGCAGATGAACGCCACCGTCCGAGAGATCTCCCATCGCCACCAGCGTACGCAGCACTTGCGCCGCCGTCGGGCGACGCTCTGGGTTCTTGGACAGCATGCGCGCCACGAGGTCGCCCACCACTTTGGGAACGTCGGGCACCACGTCGGACAGATGCGGCGGATCCTCGAGCATCAGCTTGGCGAGCAGCACGCCCGGTTCATGCCCGCGAAACGTCGGCTTGCCCGTCAGACACTCGTGCGCCACGCAACCCAGCGAAAAAATGTCGGCGCGGCCATCGACCGTGCCGTTGCCGTCGACCGTCTCCGGTGCCAAGTAGCCTGGCGTCCCGACCAGGTTGCCCGTGCGGGTGAGGCGCCGGCCGGCGTTGGCCAGCCGAGCGATTCCGAAGTCGAGGACCTTGAGCTGGCTAATTTTGCGGTCGAGCAGAAACAGATTGTGCGGCTTGATGTCCCGATGGATGACTTCGTGGGCATGGGCGTAGGCAAGCGCCTCGGAAGCCTGCTTGAGTAATATGACCGTATCGACCAGACTGGCAGGCTCGCGCTCCAGACGGCGTGCGAGATCCTCCCCTTCCAGCCATTCCATGACCAGGTAGCGATCGCCCCCCACCGTTCCGTGTGCCAAGTAACGAACGATGGCCGGATGCTGAAGCGCCGAGAGGATCTTCGCTTCCTGGACAAAACGCTCGCCTTCCCTGTCTTCTCCAGCGCGCAACAGCTTCACGCACACTTGCAGGTGGGAAACCACATCGCGCGCACGGTAGACCTCACCCATGCCGCCGGACGCGACCACGTCCTGCAGCCGAAAACGGCCAGCGATCAAACCGGAGCGAGCTTGTCCTCGACCGTCTCTCCGACGGACGCCCATTGGATCGATTATGCGCCTGTTCTGCCGCTCCGCTACTTGGGCAGGGAGAGGTCGAGCGAGTCTGTCAGCGCGACGATGGCCGTTCGCTACCGATGGCGGCGCCGTCGCCGCTACGCGGCTTGTCCCTTGAGGACCTCGCGCGCGATCACCAGCTTCTGGATTTCCGTCGTACCTTCGCCGATCTCCGCCAGTTTCACGTCGCGCAGATAGCGCTCGACCGGAAACTCGCGAAGGTAGCCGTAGCCGCCGTGGATCTGAACAGCGGCATTGCACGCTTTCACCGCCGCTTGCGAGGCGTAGTACTTTGCCACCGAAGATTCGCGGGTGGTGCGCTGCCCTCGGTCTTGCATCGTGGCCGCACGCCAGACCAAGAGGCGAGCGGCATCGAGTTCGGCCGACATGTCCGCCAACATGAGCCGAATCGCCTGAAAATCGGAGATGGGCCGCCCGAACTGCACGCGCTGAGTGGCGTAGGTGCGAGAGGCTTCGAGCGCGGCACGGCCGATGCCGACCGCCCACGCACCGATGCCGATCCGGCCGCGGTCGAGCACTTTGCACGTGTCGACGAAACCACTGTCTATCGGACCCAAGCGGTGCGCATCGGAGACGACGACCTCTTCGATGACAACGTCGGCGGTGTCGGACGCCCACAGTCCCATCTTCTGAACCAAACGACCCGGCCGCAGCCCGGGCATCCCCTTTTCGAGAACGAATGCGGTCAAGCCCTTCTGTTTCCGCGCTGGCGTCGTCGAAGCCAGCACGACATAGACGCCGGCCACCGATCCCTGGGTGATGAAGCTCTTGCCGCCATTGAGGACCCACTCGGGGCCAGCGCTGCCATTGCGACGGATGGCGCGCGTCCGCGCAGCGCCGGCATCCGATCCCGAATCGGGCTCGGTCAAGCACCAAGCGCCGAGCGCTTTGCCGCTGGCCAGGCGAGGCAAGTATCTCTGCCGCTGCTCTTCGTTGCCAGCCAGGTAGATGTGGTCCATGCACAAGAGGTTGTGCGAAGCCACGGTCAGCCCCACCGAAGCGTCGGCGCGGCCGATTTCCTCCACCGCGACCGCCAGGTCGAGCATGCCCATTCCCGCCCCGCCGTAGCGCTCCGGGATCTGAATTCCGAGCACGCCAAGCTCGGCCAAGGGCTCGATGATCTCGTGCGGGAATCGCGCATGTTCGCTCCATTCGGCGGCGCGCGGAATGAGTTCGCGCGCACAAAAATCACGCACCGTCTTCTGCAGGATCTTCTGTTCTTGGCTCAGCTCGAAATCCATCGTTCGCTTCCAACTAGAGTTGCATCGACTACTTGCGGTCCGCCGCCACCTTCAACTCGACCACTACGATTTTGTCCGATTTCTCGGCCTTGTCTGCCTTGTCTTGCTTGTCTTGCGCGGCGACCTTCATCGCGTAGCTCGCTTTACGCGGCAAATAGATCATCGATTCTGCCGCCAGCGGCAGCTTTTCACCGCCCACCTGCACGCTGCCCGTGCCGGAAACCAGGTAGAAAATCGTTGTCGCCGAAGGATCGCCCTTTCCTTGCAACTCGGCACCATCCGCGAGCTCCATCTGAACCAGGGACATCGGTTGGCCCGGCCGCGATTCGATGAGCGTCTTCGCGGTGCCCGCGCCGCGAGCCATGGCCACGGGTTTGACCTCCGCTGCCGTCGCGACCACGACCCCAACGTCCGCTGGCACTTTGACCGAAGCCGGATCGCGAATGACCTCGAACTCGGCCCGGCCGCGCGCATCGGTTGAATCGCGGTACACGCGTTCCGGTCCGGGCGGCGAGAACGCCTGCAAGAACACCGCGGTCGACTGCCGACCCATGTTTTCAATGACGTGCGGGTAGCCGGCCGGCACGAGTACCACCGCGCCTTCTTCCAGCTTGACGGGCGCCACGCCCTCGGGTCCGAGGATTCGAGCGTGCCCCTTGACGAGATAGAGAATCTTCGCGCTGTGGGGGTGGCGGTGCATGGCCACGCGGCTGGCGGGCCCGATGGAAAGCAAGGTCAGCGAAACGCCTTCCGCCTTCACGTTGGTCTCGTCGGCGAGAACCTTCACAGTGAAGGGAACGTCGCGCTTTGGCCCAGCGCCTTTCCCTTTGCTCGACGGCGCACCCAAGGCGCGCTCGGAAACGTCCGCGGCATTCACCACGTATTGGTTCTGCTGCGGCTTGAAGGAGAACGGCAGAACGACGCTGGCGCCCGGCTCGATCCCCTCGATGGTCCAGCCAAGCGCAGCCTTTTCGATGCACGCGGAAAGAGCGGGCGACGAAGCCTTGTCAGCCTTCTTGACCTTGGCCGCCGTCACGCGCCCGCCCTTGCCGACTCCGACCGTCACCTCGACGGTACCGGCGACATCCAGTCGATCGGCAAGCACCTTTTCGAAACAGCGGTGAACGTCCCCGCCATTTTTCTGCAGGGCATTTTCGATGGCCTGCGCGGCTTGCTGAGCCTCGCCGGCCTTGCCTTTGGTCTGTGCGTTCGCCGTGGGGTTGGCGGCCATCCCGAGGGTCAAGACAAGCGTTCCAGTTCCGAGGCGCTTCCACATGCTGGTTTGCTTTGTCACGGCTCTTTCGTAGATCGCCTGCGTAGGAAAGTCCCGTAGTTTTCGCAGGTATCGACTCCGCCTTGAACGCAGCGGGTCTTCGGGCGTTGCCCTCTTCATACGGCTCGAAAACGTGCCGATAGATTTCGGAAGGCATGCCCCGCGCATTGCACGTTTTCGTCTGTTTTTTCGGCTTGGCTTGGCCGCAGCTCGCGAGCGCGGCGACCGAGGTGCTCAAGACCAGCTCGGGCTCGCCCGTGCACTGGACACGCACACGGATTTCGGTGGCGGTGCAGACCGCGGCACCAAGCCGCACGGCTTCGCAAGAGGCCGTCGAGCTTGCGATCGAGCGTGCTGCCGACACCTGGAACGCGGTCAGCGCCGGACAACCGCACTTTTATCTCGCGCTCGGCGGGGACGCGGACGTCGTGATCGCCTTCTGCCGTGGGCGATGGCACGGCGACACCATCGACCTCGGCAGGTCGCAATTCACGGCGAGCCTCCACGACGGTTCGGTCAGCACCGCCACCGTGGAAATCAACGAGTGCGATCACAGCTTCAGCGGGCCCGACACGGCCGTCGCTGACAGCTTCGATCTACAATCGGTCATCACGCACGAGCTCGGCCACGTCCTCGGGCTCGGTCACAGCGACAACTCCACAGCCGTCATGCACCCCAACGGCAGCGGCGGTGCGCACGTGCGCAGGCCAAACGTCGACGATCAGACCGCCCTGGCCCTAATCTATTTCGGTCGCTTTTCGTTCGACGAAACGATGGCCGGCGACCGAGCACCGGTGATCGCGCACGCAGAAGTCGCCGCGCCCCGCACCCCCGCCCCGCCGCCGACCAACAAGGCCGAGCCGAAACCGCCCGAGATCGTGTCCGTGCTCAACTTGACCGCAGTCAGCGGCAAGCAGGTCATGGTTTACACTTCCGAGCCGACGATCTTGCCGCCGTTCGAATCTGCAGCAAAAGCCGGACACGCTCCAAGCCGGCGCATCAAGCGAAGCGTAGAGGCTCCCCGATGAGGCAAGGTCGTCGAAATTAGCGACGACGGATGAGGAGCCTGTTAGCGCCTAGGATTCCGTATTCGTCGAGGGCGTGCCGGTGTTTTCGGCAGGCGCCGCAGGCGGCGGTAGCGGTGCTGGCGCAGGCGGTGATACGGGCTCGGCCGCGACGGTCGCTGGCGTCTCTGCCGGCTCGGTAACGACGGGCTCATCCCAGCCACCGCGACGACGACCACTCCAGTTGCGATCGCTGCGCGGCGCTTGCGGCCTTTCGCCTTCCGGTCGGCGCGGGCCCGGACCAGGGCCACGGCGGCCGTTGCTCGGACCGCCGCCACCACCGGGACGACCGGCGGCGTTCGCCGGACGCGGACCACGGTCGGGACCGGGGCCACGATGATCTCGTCTGCCATCGCCTTGGGGCGCGCCGCCACCGGCACCTTCGGGACGTGGGCCGCGCGGTGGACGATCGCCCTGCGGAGGGCGAGGACCGCGCTGGTCGAAGCGCGGATCGCGCGGCGGACGAGCGCCTCGCGCGGGATTGGCATCGTCGGCATAGACGCGTTCGTTTTGGGGACGCGACAGCGTCCAGCCAGCTCCGCCACGCGGTGTCTCACGGCCTTCGTCCCTGGGCGCGCGATCCCCGGTGAACTTTGCACCATGGGCACCCGCTGGACTTCGGCTTCCGCCAGAACCGCCTGAACCGCCGGCCCCACCCGGACCACGGCCACCGCCGCCTGGACCGCCGGGCCCACGTCCACCACCCGGACCGCCGGGCCCACGCGGGCCACCGGGACCACGTCCACGTCCGCCGTCGCGATCCCGACCGGGACCGCCCCGACGCCCGTCGCGCCCATCGAACGATTCACGCTGCATGGCCTGCGGCCGCGGCATGAGGTCGACCAAATAGAGGAACTCGCCGCGTTTCTGCGCGCCGGCAGGCGCCGGATCGCCCTGCACCACGCGCACCAGGCGAACCTGGCCCGCTCGGCGGCCGACGACATCCAAGGCTTCCATCAGCCGCGACAAGCGATCGCCCTGCACTTGGAGAGCAGCACCAACTGCCTCGGCCTCTGGGCCTGTCCCCAAATCCACCGGCTCGGCCGGAGCAGCTTCTGCAGGCGCACTCTCGGCCGCAGGAACCTCCGCCGGGCCGGCGTCCTCGACAGGCGCAACTTCAGCCGCGTCATCCGCGGGCGAAGCGGCAGCATCGACTGCGGCGCCTTCGGTCGCGCCTTCCGCCGATTCCGTGGCGCTGGCGTTCTCCTCCGCTGGCGGCGCCGCCTCGGGCGCAGGTTCAGCTTTGGGCTCCTGCGGGTGCTCGGCCCGGAAAGCCCGCTGGGCCTCTGCTGCCCGCCGCAGCACGATTCCGGAAAACTCGGTGATGGTCTTCATGGTGGTGTGCCCTTCCTTGCGATGTGAATCAGGGCCCTTTTCGAGTCAATGCAGCGCTTTTCGTAGTTGTTTTGGAGGCCGCCGTCAATGGCAAGGTGGACCGTTCGTTCGTTTGCCGCAAGCAAAGCAGCCCACTGCCGCCCGATTTCGAGGCGCCACCCTAGCACGAAAT
>CAZTTW010000045.1:0-13284 GCA_964616265.1 uncultured Myxococcales bacterium
TTCCGATCTGGCCCCGCCCGCCGGCGTGAAGTCCCAGGTGCCAGCGATCGAGGCAGAAAACGGCTCAGCCACGACCGACGGCCCACACGCGCTACCCGCCGAGCCGTCGATGCTTACCGAGGTACCGCTGGAGCCGCCGGAGCCCGTCTTGCCACCCGAGCCGCTCGCGCCGCCGTCGGTACTGGTGCCGCCCGAGCCACCCTTGGCAACGGTACTGCTCGCACCACCCGAGCCGCCCTGTCCCGATCCGCTTGCGCCGCCACCGGCATTGGCGCCGCCTGAGCCACTCTTGCCGGCCGTGTTACTCGCTCCGCCCGAGCCAGGTCCGCCCGAGCCCGCGTTGCCGCCCGAGCCACCACTTCCTCCCTTGGTTGTTGTCCCGCCGCTGCCGCCGGTCGAACCGCCATTGCCTCCGCCGGACGTATTGGACGAACAAGCGATGCCCAGCGCCATGGTGGCGATGGTGAATGTGCTCAGAATGCGAGGGGATCTCATGGGTACCTCCGGGGTGGGCGAGTGGGCGATAGGGCGCTAACAAGTCAATTCCCAGCAACGCGACTTTTGATCGCATCGCTTTCGCGCCTGGACGGTTCCTCGCGGCTCGGAGTCTCCCGAACGGCCACCTCCTACGAGGCGCGAGGCCAGGCGCTGAGAAGAGGGACGACGGAAGAGCGCGCAGCTTTCGCTCCGTGGTCGCTGGCATGAGGGCAAAGCAGGCACCGCTGGATCACGTAAACCTTGGATGCTCGGTTGATTTGCCGTCATCGGCACGGCGCTTGCCGTGCATGCCACGGACCTGGCATCATCAACCACTCTCCATGGTCGCCCTTTCCCTCTGCGGATCGCTCGTCGTTGCAGCTGCTGTCGCTGGAGCAGGATCGACCGCGCATGAGGCGCGAGCAGTCGAGGTCGAGCTCGACGCGCCCCAGGGATGCTCGAGCGCCAGTGCCTTCTGGAGCAACCTGCGGTCGCGCACAGACCGCGTACGACGCTCGTCTCCCGAGGAATCCCATGCGGTTCTGCATATTCGCTTAAGCCGTCTACAGAGCAAGGTCGTGGGCGAGCTGCGCATCGACGATGGCCAGGGCGAAACCGACACGCGTAAGGTGGACGGATCGACTTGCGACGAGGTCGTTCACGCGCTGTCTCTCACCGTAGCGCTGCTGTTTGATCCCGGCGCGCTCCTGTCGGTGCCCTCGCCCCCGCCCGCGTCTTCGCCAGAAACGCCAGAAACGCCAGAAACGAAAGCGAAGGCGCTCGACGCTGCCCCACGGACGGAGGAGCTGCCACCGCCAGAGAAGAAACCTGCCGTCGCTTCAGTTCTGGCAATCGAAGAGCCTCCAAGGCGTGCCCCGAGGGCGGTACCCGCCATCGAGATGAGCGTCGGGCTCCTGGGTCTGACAGTTCTCTCGGGAACCTTCAGTCCCGGCGTACAAATGGCAGCACGCAAGAACTTTGGCCGCAACTCGGAACAGCGCGGTCCGGACCAGCCGAACCTCCTGCTGGGCGCGAATGACAACGTCGAAAAGGCTTTCCGTCCGAGTCTCGACCTGAGACTCACGTACGTGCGTAACGATGTGCTGGTAACCCCGCGATACGCAGATACCATGCTTTTGGCCGCCGGCGCGACCGTGTGCCCCCTACGCTGGACTGCCGGCATTCTGACGGTGCAGCCGTGCGCGCTGGCGTTAGCCGGTTGGCTATCAGCGAGAGGCCGCGAGCTTGACCACGTCAACACCGTCAACCGTTTCTGGCTCAGCGCTGGGCTAACGATTCGCTTGGCGGCCCTGCTCGGCCGAGGGTTCGCCATCGAGATCGAGGCAGGGCTCGATGTGCCCGTCCTCAAGCGCCGCTTTTTCGCCAGCTCTCCGGACAACGTTGTTGCGGAGACGCCTCGTGTCTCGCCGCTTGTCGGTGTTGGTCTTATGTACGGCGGTTAGCAAGGTCCTAACGAACGGAACCGTGATCGCCAGGCGGGCGGCCGGGAATAGTGGGGAAGGAGTTGGAGTGACCGGCCCTGCCTTTGCTTGTAGCCAGACGGCGACCTTGTCTGACAAGGAGTCGCCCGTTATCCTTGCCAAGGTGCCAACGACGACAGCGCGCGATGTTCGCTTGCGCCAGATGGTGGACACGTATCTCCAGCTGGTCGCGCGAATCCTGCGCAACGCGGGTGTCGGAGATGCCGACATCGACGACGATGTGCAACGTGTTTTCATTGCCGCCGCGAATCGTCTCGATGACGTGCGTCTCGGAGCCGAAAAGGCCTTTCTTGTGCAGACCGCTCTCCACATGGCCGCCCATTCCCGTCGAAGCGCGGCCCGCCGGCGTGAAACGTTGATGGACGCTCCGCCTGACGTGATCGACGGAGCGGCCAGCCTCGAAGAGATCGCGGAACGGCATCAGTTGCGGCTGACCTTGGATCAGATTCTTTCCGCGATGGACGTCGACCTGCGCACCGTTTTGGTGCTTTTTGAGATGGAGGAGATGACCACCGCGGAGATCGCTTCGATCCTCGATATCCCGACCGGAACCGTGGCGTCGCGGCTGCGCCGGGCAAGGTCCGATTTTCGTGAACGCGTCGCAACGTTTGAAGGCATGCCTAGGACCGAGGTGGGATGATGGATGAGAATGATGGATGAGAATGATGGATGAGCCCAGGCGCATGCTCGATCAGACCACCTAGCCTCTCGAGAGAGCTCTCTTGCGGGAAGGCCGCTCGTACCGCGCGCCCTCGGAACTACGCGACGATACGCTGGCCGCGTTGGGCATCGCCACCTCTGCGGGAATCACCAGCGGCCTGCTGGCTTGGCTGGCGGCAAAATCGCTGACTGCGAAGATCTATCTTACGCTCTCGATGATCGCGCTCCTGACAGCAGTCCCGCTCAGCTACCTCGTGCTTGGCCATCACGCGGATCCAGCAAGCCCGCTGGTGACTCTTGCGCACGCAACAACGACGGTGCCCGCCGCACCATCCGTCCCTGACCCGGCACCGGCCACGGCGCCTTCGGTCGCCGCGAAGCCCGCGCCAGCCAATGCGGCTTTGCGGGCCGAGCTTCGAGCACTCGACGCTGTTCGTTCCGCCTTGGCCAATGGCAGGCCGCCCCTCGCGCTATCGCTCGTCGCGACTTATTTTCGTACATTCCCACGAGGACGATTGCATCTCGAAGCCGAGGTATTGCGCATAGACACCTTGGCCAAAGCAGGTCAGCCTGACGCCGCCGGGCGGTATGCGCGCGACTTCATCAAGCGGCACCCGAACAATATTCTTTCAGCGCGGGTTCGCCCCTACGCGGAGAATTAGTGTCTGGGCTTGCGCTTCCGTGGTTGGCCGGACTGCTGGGCCTACTCCTGTCGTTCGCGTCGTGCCGAAGCTCCCTCGATTCATTGGGCTGCACAGAACGCGCGTTCTCGGCGGACGGGGCAGTCGTCGACGATGCACTCAAACTCGAGTCCTTGACCGGACCTGCTTCCTACCCGAACGCTTTTCGCGACCTTCTCGGAAAGAGCGACAGCGAGATATCGGCGAAGATCGCGGCTGCTTTCACGCAGCTCTTTCACGGCGATGCCTCGACCGAGGCCATCTTCTTTCCCGTCGGAACCGACCAGGCATACATTCTCGATGTCTTCCACAACGACAGGCGCACCGATGGCCTTGGACTCGCGATGGTCATCACCGTCTCGCTGGACAAGCGAGACGAATTCGATCGTTTGTGGCGCTACGCCAAATCCATTCAAATCGTTGACGGAGCAGGCAAGGGCTATTTCCCTTCATTCTGCGACTCCCCAGACACTGTAGCCTGTTACGACCCCTACGGCTTGCAACAGATTGCCACCGCGCTATTGCTCGCGCGGGGACGCTGGCAAGATGCGCCTGGAAACATTGACTACGGCGCAGAGGCTGCGACGTTGCTCGACTTGATTCGCAACAAGGAAGTCTACAACTGTGGCGTCGTCGACGGCTTTACGGCCACGTTCGATGCCAAGAGCAAATTGCCATACGCTCTGCCGGAATCCGCCTTGGCGGGAGTGTCGAGCCCACCTATTGTGATGCCGGCATACTACGCCCTCTGGTACCAGGCTACGCGCGACGCCTTCTGGAAAGAGGCGGCGATCGCCGCAAGAAACTACTGGAAAGCTTCGGCAAATCCCACGACCGGCCTTATGCCCGTACGAGCGACTTTCGATGGCACGCCGGTACCTGTTTTCGACACTTTCTCGGCTGAGAGCCACCTCATCGCGTTCAACATGGCGCTCGACGACCTTTGGTGGGGAGAACAGTCGTGGCTCGTCGATGAAAGCAATCGGCTCTTGCAGTTCTTCTACTCGCAAGGCCTCGCCACCTACGGTGTCGCGTTTTCGCTTGATGGCAAGACGATTCAGTCGCTGCACAACGGATCGCTCGTCGCAGCGAACGGTGCATTGGGTTTGGTTGCCAGTGCAGACATTCGGCGGGATTTCGTCAACGAAGTCTGGAACCTCGATGTGCCGACAGGGATCAACCGGTACTATGCCGGTATCATGCAAATGACTGCCCTCGTCATCATGAGCGGCCAAATGCGTGTGTACTAGAGGTACTGCATTTGCCGGTTCGCCTGACAAGCGCTCTTCTCGCCGCCACGCTCGGCGCCTGCTCGTCGTCTTCGCCGCCTGCAACGTCTTCCACGGATCTTGGCAGCCTGTCCGAGCCCGCAGTGGTTACCGCGCGCGACGGAGGCTCTGCCGCGTTGGTGGGCGGCCGCATGCTCTGGACTTTTGGCGATACCCTGATGACCGTGACGGGAGCCGATGGCTTCAACTACCGCTCGGCAACCGCTGCGTGGGGCAGCCTTGGCGGCCTTCAACTAGACGAGGCGCTCGATGCCACGGGCGCTCCTTTTCAGCCATTTCCGTTCACCGCCGACGAGGCCGCTTACAACCGGACCAATGGGCCGACCGAGCGCTACGCCTTGTGGCCGGGCAGCGTGATCGAAGCGCCTGATGGCAGTGGTGCCTGGATTTTTTATCAGCGTCTGAAGATTCACCCCGGAACGCTCAACTACGAGGCTCTCGACGTTGGCTTGGCGCGACTCTCTCTTGGCTCGACGGTAGCGGTGCTCGATTCGTCGCCACTATTCAGTGCGCCTTCGCCCGCCTACGCTCTTGCCGCCCACGTAGACGGTGGCTTCCTGTACCTCTACGCATGCGACTCCGTGGCCGGTCAGCTCGATTCGGAATGTCGAGTGGTGCGCGCCGCCGTCGCGGATGCGCCGTTGCCAAATGCGTGGCAAGCGTATGACGGTGTGACGTGGCAACCCGACCTCGGACAGGCGCAGACTGTGCTTCACGGACCTCCGGGCGATCTATCGGTATCGTTTAATTCGTATCTGGGCCAGTTCCTTGCCGTGTACAGCGGGATCTTTTCGAACGACATCCGCTGGCGTTCAGCGCCCCATCCCGAAGGACCGTGGTCCAAGGATCGGCTGCTCTTCGCGACGACGCCTCCTCCGTCTGGGAACAACTACGCCGGCAAGGAGCATCCCGAGCTGGCCGCCGACGGGGGAAGGACGATCGTCGTCAGCTACGCTCGGCCGACTGGCACGTTCACCGGCGATGTGCGATTGGCTTCGGTGACTTTTCCCTGATCCGAGCCGCGGACACAATCGGCCGTCGTCAAGCGCGCACAATCAGACCCATCCTCCTGGTTGCGTTCGCGGACCCAACCGCCAAAATAGGAAGAATCCGACATGACATGCAAAACTGCAGCAGGCCTCAAAGGGCTCATGGTTCTGGGCGCGGCGATAGTCGCTTTCTCCGCGTGCAGTCAATCGAGCAACGGCGGCTCGCCTTCGACCGGGGGCGCTCCTGGCCACGGCGGCGCAACCGGCGGCGCGTCGGGTGGCAGCGGCGGAGCAACTAGCTTCAGTGGTGCCAGCGGCGGCGCATCGGGTGGCAACGGCTCGGGCGGAAAGTCGGCAGTGGGTGGAGCTTCTGGATCCGGCGGCGCGACCACGACTAGCCCGGCGGCGACCGGTGGTACGCAAGCCGTGGGCGGTGCCCAAGCCGGTGGTGCTGGCGGGAGCGCAGGGAGCGGTGGCACGGCTGCAGGCACGGGCGGTATCTCCGCGACGGGAGGAGCGACCGGGCCGGGTGGAACGGCGGCGGGCGGGAGCAAAGCCACTGGCGGCTCAGGAAGCGGCGGCGCGGTGAACTGCACGCCGCCAACTCCGCCCTCGGCGAAAGACTCGGTCACACTGGACATGGGAAGCGCCGACGGTGCGCCCACCTACCGTGCTTCGGGTCTTCTTTACGGTATCGCCGAGGATGCCAGCCAGCCACCGACCCAAATGCTGACCGACATCAAAGTGAAATTCTTTCGCATCGGCGGGTCGGACGCGAGCTGCGGCGGCTACGTGACCGGCAACTACGACAAGCGTTGGGCCACCGTGAAGGCCTATTACAGCAAGGCAAAAGAGATCGGCGCCACGGTCATCATTCTGGTAAGCGACCTGTGGGGCGAGGATCCCGCCTGCGCCACGCCACGTTTTCCGGGCGACAACGGCGATTGGACTGACTACACCAAGTTCATGACCCAACTCATCAGCGACGCTCAAGCGCTCGGCATGACCGGCCCTGACGTGCGCTGGGATCTGCAGAACGAGCCGGACGTTGGCTTGTTCTGGGGCGCCCCGCAGTCGCAATGGCTCGAAATGTGGAAGCGCGGCTACCAAATGGTCCGCGCCGCGATTCCGAACGCGCTGATAGAGGGGCCGAGTAATGCCTCCGGTGTCGGCGGCCAGTTGTTCAACGCTTTTCTCGACTACATCAAAGCGAACAATGTGGTTCCTGATGTCATCAGTTGGCACGGCGGCGATCAAGCCAACGACGTCAAGACCGTCAAGTCAGAGCTGGCAAGTCGTGGCATCAATGTCTCGAGCTTCGACAATAACGAGTACGGAGCCGCTAACGAGCAAAACCCCGGACATTCGGCGTGGTTCATCGCGCGGCTGGAGCGGGGCAACGTGGATGGCCTACGTTCCAATTGGGGCGGCCCTGGAGGCGGCCCGACCATGTACCAGACCATGGCCGATCTGACCACGCTCGACTGGCAACCCAACAGTCAATGGTGGATCTACAAACGCTACGCCGACCAAACCGGTTTGCGCACCAGCTCGACGGCAGGCACGAATGTGGATGCCGTCGGCTTCCAGGATGCGGACAAGGCCAAGGCCATTGTCGTGGTCGGCAACAACGGCAAGACCACCGGTTCGGTGAACGTCGTCGTGAAGAACATGCCGTCTTGGTTGCAGAACGGCGGTTCGACGAAAGTGCTGCTGGAAAAGATGCCGACGGGCGAGGCCGCGGTCACTGCGCCGACAGTGGTCAGCAACGCTGCTGCCACCGTCACTTGCAATGCGCTGACTGTCACGATCAATTGGGCCACCGCGACCGACGGCTACGCGGTTACGCTGACGCCGCAGTAGCGCGTCTGCGGAAACCGCACGTGCGATTGTAGGAGCAACCGGTCTCTGACCGGTTATCTTCTGCTGCCTCGACGAAACTCGGGTCTGGCCAGCCTCCATGATTGGTGGCTGGACAGTGCACACACACGAGACTAGGACCATCGACTATTGGAGAGAATGATGAAATCGAAAGGGTACCAAATAGGCTTTCTTGCGGCAGCGCTTGGCATCGTGGGCGCTTGCTCGCCCAGCGCGGCGACCTCGACAGGGACAGGCGGCAACGGATCGGGCGGCAAAACCGGCACTGGAGGATCGGTAGGTAACGGAGGTTCTACCGGCTCTGGTGGTTCCAGCGCGAGCGGGGGCGCGAGCGCCACGGGCGGCACGATTGGCTCGGGTGGGTCGGGCACGGGCGGCGCAGGTACCGGCGGCAGCGCGGCCTCGGGTGGCAGCGCCGGGGGATCCAGTGCGGGTGGAAGCCAAACCGGCGGGAGCCAGAGCGCAGGCGGAGCCAGTGGTGCCACCGGAGGTAGCGCTTCCAGCGACGACGGCGGCACTTCCGCCGGTGGATCCTCTGGCACCGGCGGCGCGTCCGCCGGAGGATCCTCTGGCACCGGCGGAACCGGAGCCGGTGGATCGACCAGCGACATTGTCGACGCCGGAGCCGTAGACGTTGCGATCGATGGCGGCTCGGATACCTCGCAGATAAGCAAGACCGATTGGAACGCCTACCTGCCGCTCGCCACCGGCACGACCGACAACAGCGGTCAAGGAACCACCGAAGATGTGTCTGGTCACGGCTACTTCGCGGGGTACGGAAGCGGTGTCTCGTTCTCGAATGCGGCGATGGTAGTGTCTGGGAGCGGCGATGTCGATATCTCAGCGAAGAACGATGTGCCGGCGATCGATGTAACGAAGAGCTACTCGGTCTCGGTGTGGGTCACGATGGCCGACACCACCGCCTGGCGAACCTTCGTGTCCGCCGATGGCACGATGGTCAGCTCGTTCTACTTGCAGCTGCGCAGCGATTCGGGCCACTTCGCGTTTACGCTATCCAATTCGGACTCCAACGATGGCGTCGTCGACCCATGCGTTGCCGAGGCGTCGACGCCGCCGGATCCCGATACGCTCTACCATTTGGTGGCGACCCGCGACGCGGACACGGGACACGACACGCTCTACGTGAACGGCGTCCAAGCCGGCACCCGAACCTGTCTTTCGAGTGACGGACCCGGATGGGCTGCGAGCACCTTCGGCATCGGCCACGGCATGTACAACGGCAGCTCTACCGACTACGTCTCGGGCAGCATCGCCGACGTCGGTCTCATGGGCCGGGTTCTGTCGGCTGACGAGGTCGCGGCGCTGTACGCGTTTGGCAACAAGTAGTAGACGAGTCACACCGCTTTTTCACCGCTCGGCGTTCATCGCCTAACGCCGAGTGTGGAAAATCGGACAGATTGGCCTCGATTCTGGGGCCAGTCTTGCTGGCACATCGCTTGCCTTAGAGGCGAGCGATGGCCTTCAATCGACGACGTGCGTGGTGGGTGCTGTTGCTGAGCACCTTGGTTGGGGGAGCCGCGCTGGCCGTGGCTTCCCGTCTTGAATTGCGGACTTCTTTCGCCGAGCTTTTGCCCAGCAAGGATCCCGCGGTGGCGATTCTGCGGGACAACGCCAAGCGCATGCACGAGCTGGGTCCGCTGATGGTGGCGATCAAGTCGCCCGATCATGCCGCCAACGTGCGGTATGCCGATGCTCTGACCAAGCATCTTCGGGGATTGCCACCCCAGATCTGTTCCCTGGCCATGTACGAAATGCGCGACCTGCGTGAATTCATGGAGCGCAATGCCTGGCTGTACGCCTCGCTTGGCGAATTGGAGGAAGGACGCGACCGCTTGCGGGCCAAAATTCTGTCGAAGAAGAATCCCCTCGCGCTCGATCTCGAAGACGACGCGGAGGAATCGTCGTTGACCCAGGCCATCCAGCAACGCCATCCCCGAACTCCCCTCGACCAACGTTTTCCGGATGGAACCTTTTCCCAAGGCGATTTTACGTGGGTCGTGGCGCTGCCCTCCGACACGGCGGGTGTCTTTCAGGAACGCGCCGGCGAGCAGCTCGTAGCGGCGGTACAGGCGTTCTTGAACGCCACACCCGCGACTCAATTCCAACCCGCTATGCGCGTGACGCTCACAGGTCCGGTCATGATTGCTTTGGAGAACCGGCGCGCGGTGGAACAGGACGTGGCGGTTGTCAGCGCCATTTGCATTCTTGTCATCGGACTGTCCATCGCGCTCTTCTTCCGATCCATTTGGGCTATTCCCTTGGTGGTGCTTCCTGCCGCTTTGGGCGCTGCCCTTGCCTTCGCGGCAGAGAAAGTGACCTCGGGCTATTTGAATTCTTCCACCGCTTTCCTGGGTTCGATCATCGTTGGCAATGGAATCAATCACGGCATCGTCTTTCTAGCCCGCTTCCAGGAACTATCGCGCGTGGCGAATCTATCCGTCGACGAGCGACTGCGACGTACGGTGCACGGCGTTTGGAAATCCACGCTGATTGCGGCCATCGCAGCCGCGGTCGGTTACTGCTCTCTGGCATTGACGAGCTTCCGTGGATTCTCGCAATTTGGAATGATGGGCGCGGTAGGAAGCCTCGCGTGTTGGTTGGGAGCCTTCACGGTCCTTCCAGCTCTGTTGCGGATCTTCGACAAAAGACTGCGCAACGGCATGCGAGCGCCTTTGTCGCTGCATTTTGTTGGGCGTCTCTTGCAACAGAAGGCAGTCCCTATTGCTGCTGGCGCGCTCGTTCTTACGGCTTTGGCGGTGATTGGCTTCGGACACTTTTTGCATGATCCCTTCGAATACGATTTCCGACGACTGCGCGCCGATACGGGATCGACCCAAGAGCGGCAGTCGGCGGATGGCAGTCTGTTGCATGTGTTCGGCCACTGGTATGCGCCTACTCCGTTGCTCGCCGACACGATGGAACAAGTTCCTCTCGTTCCAACGGCCATACGCAAGCAAGACGACCAGAACAAACCGCGCATTGGTCACGTCGTCACGATCTTCGATGTCCTTCCCGGAACGCGGGAATCCCAGCAGGAGAAATTGCGCGTGCTCGAGGAAATCCGGGTACTGCTGCGTGATCCGGCTCTGAAGCTTCTGCCCGAGGCGCAGCGGCGCGAATTGAATGCTCTGTATCCGCCCGAGACCTTGCGCGTGCTCGGCCCCGAAGATCTGCCGACCCTCGCACGTTACCCCTTCACCGAGACCGACGGCACGATCGGCCGGGTAGTGCTCGCATACCACGACGACCGCATTTCCATGTGGGACGGCAAGGAGCTTCTGCGTGTGGCATCGGTACTCCAAAGCTTGCCTCTGGAGAATGGCACCACCCTGAAAAGCTCGGGTCAGCCAATGGTGCTTGGGGCCATGCTGCGATCCATCTTGCGCGATGGCCCCTTGTCCACTGGACTTGCTTTCGCGGGCTTGGTCGTCCTCTTGCTGCTGATTGTCCGGCCACACAAGTCCGGCCTTTTGGTTCTCGGATCGGTGCTCTTGGGAGTGATATGGATGATTGGCGGCGCGGGTCTGTTTGGCGTCCGTATCACCTTTCTTAACTTCATCGCCATTCCCATTACCTTGGGCGTCGGCGTAGAATACGCCTTGAACATGGTCGCGCGACTGGACCAAGAGCGGAACGTCGCTACCGCCGTGGGCACCACCGGCGCAGCCGTCATCCTCTGTTCGTGGACGACCATCGTGGGTTACGGTTCGCTCTTGGCCGCTCACAGTCAAGCGCTGCGTGGATTTGGTTCAATGGCCATTCTGGGTGAAGTGTTTTGTCTCGCCGCCGCTGTGGTTGTCCTGCCCATTGTTGTATTGGCGTGGAGGAGAAGGTTGGTAGCGTCAGCCGTGGTCACACCAGCCTGGTTGCGGCAGTCGCAAGAGGCGTTCGTCAAGGAATAGGACGCTCTGTCGCCCACTCCATCATCGGGACTTGCGGTAAGTGCCCCGAGCCGAGTCCTCGGCACTCTTGGCCGGCCTTGGCTCGGGGCTTTCAGCGTGCGGAGTTGCTAGCCCGTGCCGCCGCCATCGACGACTTGGCGCGGGCCGCAGGTACCGGGCGTTCCGTTGCCGCGATTGCGGCCGGAGCACACCAGGTTCGTCGAGCAGGTGCCAGTGCCGCCGGTACCGCAGCAGGGTTGGCTGCTGCCGCCGCAGGTGGCGCACGTGTCGTTGGTCGCGCCGAGCACGCATTCTTGCGGTGCCGTGCAGGCGTTCACCCCACCATCGATGGCCGGTCCGCCCGTGACCGGGCAGCAGACCTGATTCGATCCGCCGCAGGCACCGCAGGAACCGGGGGTTCCGGTGGCCGGATCGCGACCGGAGCACACGAAGCCTGCGCTACAGGTGCCATTGCCGCCGGCGCCGCAACAGCTTTGTCCCGAGCCGCCGCAAGTCGAGCAGACGTTCCCGGAGGCGCCGATCACGCACGAGCCTGTGGTGCACGGGGCGGCACCGCCGCAGCAGGTTTGCCCGTCGCCGCCACAGGGCCCGCAGGTACCGGCAGTCCCCTGTGCCACGTTTCGTCCCGAGCACGCGAAGCCGGTGCTGCAGGTCCCGTTGCCGACAGCTCCGCAGCACGACTGCGCCGAGCCACCGCAGGTCCCACACACATTGCCGCTGGCCTTCACCACGCACGAGCCGGTGGTGCACGCAGTGACCCCTACTCCTGCGCAACAGGCTTGCCCGTCGCCGCCACATGGCCCGCACGTTCCTGGGGTTCCTTGCGCCGCGTTTCGTCCGGAGCAAGAGAAGCCCGTGTCGCACGTACCAGCGTTGCCGTCGCCACAGCAGGGTTGGCCGGAGCCACCGCACGACGACGTCGACGAGCACACATCGCCCGTCGAGGACAGCATGCAGGACAGGCCAGTGTTGCAGGTGCTGCCACCGAAGCCTCCGGGACAGCAGGCCTGGCCGGCTCCGCCGCACGCTTTGCACGTTCCGGCCCCGCCCACCCGCGGCCCGCCGTCGGTCGGAGTGGTGAAGCAGCCGAGGCCGCTTTGGCAATTGTTGCCGCCGCAGCAGGCGGCGCCCTCGGCGCCACAGTTTTCGCAGGTTCCGCCGCCGCCGAAGTTACCAGCGTTGCAACCCAAGCCCGCGTTGCAGGTATTGCCCGCGCAACAAGTCTGGGCCGACCCTCCGCACGTGGTGCAGGTCGCCGCGCCCCCAGCCGCGGCTGCGCACACGAGCGAGCCGAGACATTGGTTGCCCTGGCAACACGTGCTGTTTTCGCTGCCACAGGCTACGCAGCTGCCGTTGGTGCAGCGGGCTCCGCTGGCAGTGCAGGAACCAGCGCCTGCGCCGAAGCCGCCAGCATCCGTCACGCCACAACAGGGTTGCCCGATACCGCCGCATTGGCCGCAGGAGCCTGCCGAACAAGTGCCGCTCACGCCCGCGCCGGTGCATTCTTGACCGGAAGCCACGCACACGCGCGTGGTGCCTCCGAAGGCAGCGTCGGTAGTCATGGAAACGCAGCAGCCGTTGCCATTGCAGGCGTTGCTGGCACAGCAAGGCTGACCTGGGGCGCCGCACGTGTTGGTTCCCGAGCTTCCGCCGGTCGTGCCGCCGCTTCCGCCGCTCCCGCCGTTGCCGCCGTTGCCGATGCTGGCATCGTGGCCTGCCGAGCCGCCGGCGCTCGATCCGCCGACACCTCCGGCTCCTCCGCTTCCGTTGGGCTTGCTGCTACTGCTGCATCCCACCAGCCACAAGGCTGCGACGCCGGTTATCAAGCCAGCGCTCAGCATGCGTCTCATCCCGATCGTATCGAAGGTTCGCGTCATCATGGT
>CAZTTW010000046.1:0-13104 GCA_964616265.1 uncultured Myxococcales bacterium
TCCTCCGACTTCGTGCCGCTTGTCCTCCGGCTGGGCTGTGCGAAGTCGGAGGACAAGCGGCACGCGCATCCGAGTGGTGCGAACGTGGGCATCGGCGCGCGGTAAGGACTCGCGGCGATGGGAGCCTCGACCTTCGGAGTCAGGAATCCGGCAAGAGCGTAGATCAGCGCCGCATTCCAGTTGATCGCGACTTCATTGACTCTGTAATCGTCTTGCACGTCGACCCAGTCGGTGGCCTTGTCGCCGCCACCCACCAGTAGACCGGGCCATGGTGGGGCAATGCCGTCCGCGCCAGACGGCCGGTGGTGCGGGTGCAGCGGCGGATCGATGCCCAATCCCGTGACCTGGGAGCGATTGTACTGATTGCGCCCGAACAACCAGCCCAACTGATCCGCGCAAGTGTCCAAGTACGCCGGATCCGGTGCCACGCGGTTCGCCGTCTGCAGGACCATGCAGGTCCGTGCCACCGAGCCGTTCGAGCCCCAGTAGTACCTCGTCAGGGCGCGCCCGTACCCACTGCTGTTGCGCGCGCTGACCAACGTGGCGGCCGCCTCGAGCAGGCTGGCTCTGATGGCATTTACCAGGGTGGAATTGCGGCCGTCGCGGCGCGACTGCAGATAGAGCAGCATGCCCAGGTTCTTCACGTTGCTCCAGTCGAAGTCGCTGTCGACCTGCGGGTTCTGTCCCTCGGCGCGGGCCTCGAAGTCGGCGAGCGCAGCGGGATCGCCGGTGGTCTCCCACATTTCCGCCGCGGCCCACAGACGGTCGTCGCCATCGCCGGTCGTGTAGCCGCCGGTCGAGAAACCGCTTTGATTCGCGGCCTGGTTGGCAGGATTGGCTGTGAGGAATGCATAGGACACCCGGGCGGCGGCGAGACAGTGGTCGGCAAAGGCAGCGTCGTAGGGTCGGTAGATGCGTGCCGCCTTGGCCATCATGGCGACGAAGTCGGCGGTTGCCGCCGAGCCCCACGGCACGAAGTAGCGCGGCAGGTGATCCGCCTCGGGCATCTCGAACCCGTCGAAGGCGAGCGAGGTCAGCTTGTGCGACACGCGACCGTCGCCGACCGAGTACTGCATGGTCAGCAGCCATTCCAACTCCCAGCGGATCTCGTCCAAGTAGTCGGGGACGGCGTCGCCCCCCTCGGGGATGGGCAGAGCCAGCCCAGACAGGGCGTCGCCGTACTCTTCCCACGCCGCTAGCATGGAGCCCACCGTGATGCCCGCGTTGACGGTGTATTTGCCGTAATCGCCCGCGTCGTGCCAGCCCTTGCGTCCGTCGCGTTGGTCGCGTTGCGCTCCGCCGATGTAGTCGGCCAGGCCGTCGTTCATGTGGCAGGCTCTGTGTTCCCACGTCTGACCGCCGTACTCGATCGACACCGGCGTGTTGCAACGCTGGCCGTACATTCCGATCATCGCCAAGCGCAGCGGCTCGCGGTACACCTCGTCGTCGATCGGGAAGCTCGTGGACTTTCCTACGCCATCCACTTGCAAATGAAATCGTCCGCTCTCCAGAAGTGCGCTGAAGTCTGCCAGCCACACGGTGGCGCCAGTGTCCGGAGTGATGCTGGGGCCCGCGACCGTCCCCTCGAAAGCCACCGAGCCATCGGCATCGCGGAGAACGTGGAACGTCGTCGCCGCCACGGTGACGGTCGCCAGTTTCGATCGCCCCGGCAGGTAGCCGACCGATGAGACGCGAACGTCGGCATCGGCGGCCGCCGTTGGTGCAGGCAAAGCGATGGCCGTGAGGCCGAGCGCGAGCAGAAAGCACATCGGCGGCCCGGAAAATGGATTCAATTCATCGGCCATGGGACCGCAGCCGAAATACGCCAATCTCACCCAGGCTGAGACGCCACGGTCGCGGTAACCACCGGTGCAAGCTCTCGAAGAGGGCGCGATCGTTCAGCTCCACGACCCGTCCGGGATAGTCGAAGGCATAGTCGACGCCATTTGCCATCATGAAAGCCACGTAGTTTGGATAGATCCGAGGATGCGTGGTGGTGAGTCCGACGGCATCGACCAAATAGAAGTCCGTGAAGACACGAATCGCGCCCGCAGGCTCCATGATCACACGCGACTTCGGCGGGAGATTGGCGCGCATCCAGCGCGCGGGCTCGACGACGACTTGGTTCATTTCGTCGACGTCTGCCGCGTGAATCGCCAGGAACGCGGGCACTCTGAAAGCAAACGCGAGCGCGAGAAACACCACGCTGGCAAGCGCTTGTCGGCCATTGCTCTTCAAAAGACCAGTGCCATCGAGCGCGTACGCCAGCAACCCGCGCACTTCGGTCATGATCGCCAGCGCGTAGAGCGGCCAAAGATACGAGATATATCGATCGTTGTTGCCAAACCACTTGAGGCCAAAAACCGCGCGAACGAAGAGGAACATCGTCATGAACAAGCTGATCCACAGTGCGGTGCTTGCTCCGCGCATGGGCAGGCACACGAGACAGAAGACGATGGCGTAGTTCCAAAGAGCCCAATCCGACTTCCATATCTCGTTCACCTTGAACACGTCGGAGATCCCTTGGATGAGAAGCTGGGGATCGCCAAGCGCCGCGATGGTCAAGCGACTGCCGAGCGCGCTGGGAAAGATCTGGCGCGTGGTCAGGTAGCAGGGCAACACCAGGGCGCCGAGCGTGAGGGCAAACGTGGCATGCCCGACCAGCAGTCTCCGGGCAAGAGAACGGACCCCCGTCCGACCTTGGGCGCGAACCGCGATCCTCACCGCAACGAAGGTTGGGATCGTCCAGAGCACGGCCGCCAGCTCGGGACGGCTGGCACACAACAGGGCGGCAACCATCGAAGGCCGCCACGTTGGCGCATCGACCAAAATCTGATGAACGAGGAGTACGGCCAAGAGAGCGCACAGTGGGTTCTCGAGACCTCCGAAAACCCCAGACAGGAACAATGGGTGGGACAGCAAAACCGCGTTGGCGAGGATCAACATCGGTCCGACCTGTGCGTCGGTCGGTGCGCTGATTCGCTTCCAGACCGCGGCAAAGCATCCAGCGAGCGCAAAGAAGAGGCCGACGTTGAGCACGTAGAGGCCCAGGCGCAACGAGACGTCCAAGGGGAGCGTCCAGGTCAGCAGCCTGACGAGGAAACAGACGACGATGAGACAGTAGTAGTAGAGGATCCCGGTCGTTCCTGCGGAGTGCTCACCAATGTTGTAGGAGAACAGCTCGTGCGGCGTCGTGAGCACACGTTTGACGTAGCCGAGATAGATGTACGAGTCGTCGGAGGCGGCATAGAGCCCGCCGCAGCGATGAAGCTCCTGTCGCAGGAGCACCAAGACGAGCAGCAGCGCCGGTCCGAAGGTGTAGAGCAGCCATCGCAAGCGTCCGCCGACGACGCTTAGCAAGTGCCTTTCCACAAGAGCGAGCACGCCGCCGGTGGCCTTGGCCCGCAGGGCCGCAAGATCGAATTTCATCCGTCGAGGCATTGGCTAAAAGGCCGCTCAGCGGCAGCGATGGGCCTTCAGTAGACTTCCACTTCGGCCAAGTGAAAGAAATTGGGCGGCGTGTTCTTGAGGCGCAAATAGCGTCCTTCGGCGTGAAGGTTCTTGGCCGACCATTTGTCGAACACTTCGGTGCGCTCTGCGATCTGTCGGAAGTTCTGGTTGTCGTTGCTCACTTCCACTTTGAGCGGCACGGCTCGTTCGGCGCAGCAACCGGGACGGTTGTAGACCACGATCGTGTCGAATTTCTTGATCTCGCCGAGGTCGATGACGACCCACTGCTGATCTCCGCCATTGGTATGGAACGCGATCTCGTCGGTGATCCCGTCTACGAGTCGGCTTGGCTCCGGGCCATAGCCGTTGAGGCTGCTGGCCGTCACCGAGCAGTGGAGAGCAAGGTTGGGACGCTTCCAGGCGCCCACCCAGCCGCCCGCGAACCCGACGAGAAGCAGAACAATCAAGCCTCCGATCGTGATGCGCGTCCAGCGCGCGAAAAGAGCCCAGCCGAGGCGATTGGCCTCCCGTTCGAGCGGCGCGATGAGAGCGCTCACCAGGTCGTGCAGCCTGCTTGTGACCGAAGCTCGGTCGTCGTCCGACAACTCGGTCAGCGCAAAGGCACCGGCACCCCCCATCAGGGCCATCAACGTCGGCGTATGCCTCGACGGAAAGCTTTCCCAAGCCGCTTGCACGCTCGGGAGCTGCCGGACCGTGGCCCACTCGGCCTCGCCGAGCGGCCCGCGCGCGGCCGTCGTTCCTGCCCGCGCCAGGTGCGCGCGTACGAGTAGCTCGACCGCCATGCCGTCGAGCATGGGCACGACCCATGTCCCGCGGCCAGCGCGCGTGATTCTTGCAGCTTCGTCGCGGATTTCGCGAGCGACATTGTAGAGGGCGAAGCCCGGCTGCCCCGCGGCAAAGGCAGAAGCCCGAGCTTCGGCAACGCGCGAACCGAGCCACACCGCCGCGTCGAACCAGCTCGCCACTCGCGAGGCGAACGTCGGGGCTTTCTGCTCGATGGCTGTGTCGCTGGTCGACATGGCAGCAGATTATCAGAAATCCCGCAGCTGGGCCGGGGCCCCCGCCGCACATGACCACACATGGGCAGCGCGGTGACCGAGGACAACAACAGAAATCCCGCAACCCGCCGATAGGAACGAGATCTTCATGCGGCCCGAACCTTCCACCCATGGATGCGGGGACATACCGAACGAAGGCGCTTCCCTGCCGCTCTATCGTGAGATCATCGAGAAGGCGGGCGTCGGGCTTGCCGTGATGGACCTGGACGGCAACCTTCGTGAGGTCAATCCAGTCTTCTGCGAGACCACTGGGCGTTCGCGTGACGAGCTCCTCACGCCCGGATTCCATTTGCGCATGCTCTTGCCGCCCGAAGAGTTGCCTAGCCACGACGAGGCGATGCGCGCGCTTCGTCGCGGGGACGAGCAGAGCTACCGCAAGACCGTGCAACTGGTGCGCAGCGATGGCGGCCTGGTGTGGGTCGACTGGGTGGTCGCCGTGCTGCAGTCCGGGCCGGACGTGCCTTTGGTCCTGGTCACCGCCATCGATGTCACCGAGCAGAAGCGAGTCCAGGACGCTTTTCGCGATATGTCTTTCCGCGATCCTTTGACCAAACTTGCGAATCGCCGCTTGCTACTCGATCGACTGAGGACGGCGCTCTCGCGCGCTCGGCGCGAGCCGTGCGGCGTTGCTTTGCTGTTCATCGATGTCGACAACTTCAAGCCGGTCAACGACACCTTCGGACACGACGTGGGCGATTGGCTGCTCAAGGAGACTGCCCGACGACTGCTGGATTGTCTGCGCGGTTACGACACGGCGGCGCGCCTTGGCGGCGACGAGTTCGTAGTGCTCATTCCCGATGTCGCGCAACAGGCAAGCGCCATGCGCGTGGCAGAACGGATCCTCGGGTCGCTGGCCCAGCCCTTCATCACCGATGACGGCAAGCAAATCCAGGTTTCTGCCAGCATCGGTATGGCCACGTACCCAGACAATGCACAAAGCGAACGCGAGCTTCTCCACGCCGGCGACGAAGCGATGTATTTGGCGAAGAAGTCGGGCCGTAATCGCATCGTCCAGTCAAGACGACGTCTCGACGGAGGCGTGGTTCATCCGGTCGACGACGATCCGGTCTCGGGTCTCGTCCAGGTGCGCTGGGACGCCGCCTATGCCTCGGGCAACGTGTTCATCGACGCCGAACATTGCGAGCTCTTCCGACAATCGAATCAGTTGCTCGACCTGGCCACGCGCCGCGATGCTGAGCCAGCAGCCGTGCTGGCCAATCTGCAGCGGGTCTTGCGAAACGTCAGCGCTCACTTCGAGCACGAAGAGCGTCTGCTGTCGGAGTGGCAGTTCCCGGACATCGAGAATCACGCGGCCAAACATCGCAGCCTGCTCAAGCATGCAGAACAACTCCTCGATCTGCTCACCGAGAACTCGATTCCCGTCGGCGATCTTCTGGAGTTTCTCGTCGCCAAGGTAATCCACGGTCACATGCTCACCGAAGACACCAAGTACTTCGGGCTGCTCAAGACGATCCTGCGTGAAGCGCAAGTACATCAACCGCAGCTGGGAGGCTGACGCTTCACCCCTCGAGGTACGTGATGCCGTTGTGGCCCGCGACCAAGATCAGGTCTCGCTTCTTGCCGGCAAGGTAATCGTGCTCGGATCCGGTTTCACTGCACACCGTCTGGCCGGGTCCGTACGAGATGCCGTTGTCGATGAGCGCGCCTTCTAGGACGACGTTGATTTCTTGCCCCAAGTGCCGGTGCCGCGGGAAGCGGGCGCCTTTGCTCAGCTTCACGATGCCGGCCTCGGCAAAGGCGCAGCCCTCGCCGGGCGTAAAATGAAAGAACTGCACGCCCGGTAGGGGCGCCACCTGATAGCTCGACGGATCGTCGATCTTGCGCAGGAGCGCGACGACGGCGTCGATGGTCATCGCGAACGAGCGCGACAGCTCGGCAAAGAAGGGCCGGAAGCGCTCGGCCGACGCGAGCGTGTCAAGCAAGCGCGCGCGGACGCGGTCGCGGGTAGGAGAATCATTTTCATCGCCAAGCACGCTGCCGCTCCAGCGCGCCAGGGCTTCCTGGGTCGCGCGCTCGTGACGGGCAAAGGCAACCGATTCTGGGGCCGAATCACCCGTGCGGGTGTCCTCCGCCGCATCGTCGATGCCAAGGATGTACGCATCCCAATCGCCAAACGCTCGATCGGTCATGACTGCTCACCACCTTCCACAAAACCCACGGCTTGCCGCAACTGCGAAAGCGCCCGAGCCAGCCGCGACTTGACCGTCCCGATGGGCAGGTCCAGCCTGGCAGCGATTTCGGAGCAACTAAGTCCTTCAAAGTACGCCAGCTCCAGCACCGAGAGGAGCTCGGGCGCGAGCTTTAGGGCCAAGTGACCCACTCGCCGCGCGTCCACCTCGCGCTCGTCGGCCCACGCGAACGGTTCGGTCGTGCGCGAGGAGGTCTCGACCGAAACCTCCTCGACCACGCGTGCGTGACGATTGCGCCGGCCCAAGCGATTCAGCGCGCGAGAGCGGGCCCGCACCATCAGCCAGGCGCGTACACTGCCGCGGGCCGGTGAGTATTCGGCGGCGTGGTGCCACACCTCCAAGAACACATCGTGCAACAAATCCTCGGCAGCGCCGGGCCCTAGCATGCGCTTGGCCAGGCCGAGGATCGAAGGGCTATGCTGGTCTTAGAGCGCAGCCAGTGCGTCGCGATCGCCCATGGCGATCCCCTCGACCAAGGCCACGTCCGGGTCGCTCGCGGCCGGCTCCGAATCCGCTAGCCGTGATTCTCCCTGCCCCTGCATGCTGGAAGCGTAGCAAGCGGCGGCACATGAGCAACCCAACCGCGATCCGATTTCCCTTCCCGTGCGTAGGAGTTGTGCACCCGAACAAGGAGAACTACCATGGCCCACGGAAAAAAGACTGAGCTCGTCCTAAAACTCTATACCGCCTTCCAGAAAGGCGATTTGCCCACGCTGCTCGAGCACATGACCGACACCATCGACTGGGGCATCGATACCCAGACGCCCTCGCCGATTCCGTGGCACGGCGTGGGAGTCGGCAAAGACTACGCGGCCAGCTTCTTCAAGGCGCTGGCCAAGGAATGCGACTTCACCGTCTTCGAGCCGAGTAACTTCATGGAGTCGGAAGACAGCGTGGCCTGCCTGGTCCGCTTCGAGTCCACCTTGAAGAAGAACGGTCGCAAAGTCGCCCAGACCGGCATCCATTGCTTCACCTTCAAAGACGACCGCCACGTGTCACGCTGGCGCGGCTGGGAGGACACGGCTCGCACGCTGGCCGCGTGGAACGCCTAACCGCATGGCTCGCACGCTCCGCCGCGTGGTCTTGCTCGGGCTCGTCGTCGGCCTCTGCGGAACGCTCGCCTACGTGGCGTGGCCACGAAGGGCAAGCCTGCGTCGGTTTTCGCCGACGGCCATCGCACACCTGGAGACTGCCATGTGGCGGAGCTACTACGATCACCGATACGTCGCGCTCTTCCAACAGCTCTATCGAATGAATCGCGAACAGTACGGCTTTTCACCCTGGAATAGCTTTCGCATTGCCTACTCGGCCGCCAAGGCAGCCCATGTCTTTCAACCGAGCACGAGCCGGGCCCAAGCCCGCGCGGCCATTCCCTGGCTCGTGCGCTACTACAGCATCATCAAAGTGGACACCCATGAGTCATTCGACGTCGAGCGCGCCGCCGGGCTCGAGCTGGATTGGTGGCAACTGCGGCGGGAAAACGCCACGCCCGCCGAATACGGCAAGGTCATCGCGAAGGTGGCTGCCGAGGTCTATCGGACAGACAATGACGACATTCAGCAAGCCGGCGCGCTGCGGGCTGCGATGATGCAATTCCGCGATGAGCGCAGCGACGGCCGCATGCGTGAGCAGGACTGGCAAACCATCGAGAACGGCCTCGATCGAGCGTTCGCTCTGCTCAAGCATGCAGTCATATCACCGACCGACGGATAGCAACTACCGGCTGACCAGCCACTGCTGGTGCGTATCGACGACGTGGCGGAATCCGGCAGCCTTTCCGTCGGCGCCGAAGCGCCACAGGTGCAGCTCGAAGGCATCTTCCAGACGCTTGCCGGTGGAACGAATGGTGGCGCGCATGTGGCATCGGACGATGACGGTGTTGCCGGCCTCGAAGAATTGCGTTGCTTCGAACGACGAAATATCGAACTCACGGCCAACCACCGTAAAGAATTCACCGACGTGTCCTTTGCCGCGCCCGGGGCGCAGCCAGGGAATTCCATAGTCGGTAGCACCCTCTTCCCACACGACGTCGTCAGCGAGCACGGCGAGAATGCCGGGAATGTTGCCTTTTCCGAAATCGGCATAGATCTGACGTGCAGTCTCGAGTTGTTTGGACATGACGAAGAACCTCCAAAACTAGTACGAGCCAGCCCGGCTCTCGGATCGACAGGCTTGGCAAGTCGACCAGGCGGGAGGACAATGGGGCGGGCCGTTCGTGTCGGGAGAACCTTCATGCAAAGGATAGGACTGGTCGCGATCATCACCTGCGCCGCACTTGGGGGATGCGGCAAGGCTGGAGGTGGCGGTGCAAACGGCGGTGTCCCGTCGGTGGGAGGCACCGCCACAAACGGGGCAACGTCGTCCGGCGGGTCTGGAGGGAGCTTCGCGTCTGGCGGAATGAGCACCGCTACCGGCACCGGAGGGCGAACGACCACCGGTGGCGTAACGGGAGGCGGCGGTCTCAATGCCGGAACGGGCGGCACATCGACGTCGAGCGCCTCGACATCGAGCGCAGGAACTGGCGCATCGGGCACCGGCTCCAGCGGCAGCATCGACGGCGGCAGCATCGACGGCGGTGGCGGCTCGGGCCTTTGGTCGATGGGCTACTACGCAAGCTGGGCGCCCAACCAGTATCCCATCGCCGAGATCGAGTGGTCGGGGCTGACTCACATCGCGATGGCCTTTTACCTGCCGCAGTCGAACGGTTCGCTCAATCTATCCGGCGGCGACGATACCCTAGCGACCAAGCTAATCGCTGCGGCCCACGCAAGCGGCGTCAAGGCAATGGCCTCCATCGGTGGCTCCGATTCGCAAACCGGCTTCCAGCAAGCCACCGCGAGCGCGATGGTCGCGACGTTCGCGAGCAATCTGGCCAAGCTCATCGACCTCGGCTACGACGGCATCGACATCGACTGGGAGCCGATGGCCAAGTCCGACGAGCCGGCGGTCATCGATATCGCCAACCGCATTCGCAAAGCCAAGCCGGCGGCGCTGCTCACCATTCCCATCGGCGAGATCAACGTCAACATGCCGCCCGATCTCTCGGGCTTTGCCACCATCGCCGCTGCGTACGACCAGCTCAATATCATGTCGTATGGGCAGGCCGGCGCGTGGCAAGGCTGGAAGAGCTGGCATTCGAGCGCGCTCTACCACACGGACTCTGCCACACCGACGTCCATCGACTCGACGGTCAAGCTCTACCTCGCCGCCAACGTGCCGGCGAGAAAGCTCGGCATCGGCGTCGGTTTCTATGGCCTCTGCTACACGTCGCCGGTGACCGCTCCCGATCAGGCGCTCGGCGGATCGACCATCGTCGCCAACGACGGCACCATGTCCTACGCCAACATCCTGGCGAACTACTACAGCGCGAGCGCGCGCAAGTGGGATGACTTGGCCAAGGTCCCCTACCTCACGTTTTCGTCGCCGCACGCGCCCGACAACTGCACGTACATTTCTTACGACGACGAACAATCCATCGCCGAGAAAGGCGCCTACGCGAAAGCCAAAGGCCTGGGAGGTGTCATTCAATGGGAGCTCAACGAAGCCTACGTGTCGACGGCGCCGGCGGGACAGCGCAATCCCTTACTGAAGGCCATCGCCGCCAGCGTCTTGCACTGACCATCGCCGTCCTGTTCGCCGGTGCGTGCTCTTCGTCGACAGGTGGTGGGAGTGGTGGCGCCAGCACAGGCGGCGCCGATACAGGCGGCAGCGGCACAGGCGGCCTTGCCTCGACTGGAGGCCTGACATCGAGTGGCGGCGCAGTCCTTGGCGGTGCCTCCGGCGTGGGCGGGACGACCGTCGCCACGACCGCGGCTGGTCTGCTGAATCCGGAGTACACGACGACCTGGAACCCGGGCATTCTCGCCGACGGGCAACTCAACCAGGCGCTCGGCAGCGATGGGCTGCCGGTCCGCTCCACCGTGTGCGCCAGCCCCAAGCCGGGCGACGATCTCAACGCCGCCATCAAGGCCTGCCCCGAGGGACAGGTGGTGCAGCTCGCCGCCGGAACCTACACCGTCAAAGAGACGGTCGTTCTCGACAAGGGCGTCGTCCTACGCGGCGCCGGCTCGCAAGGCGCGGCCAAGGGTGGCACCACCATCGTCAAGAGCGGCGGCAACACGGCTTTGGCCATCGGCTCGACCTACGATACCGCCTGCTATGGCAGGGCTTTCGGCACCGCCTATGCACTGAGCGCGAATGCGGTGAAAGAAACAACGGCCGTGCCCATGGGCGGCAACGCGTCCAAGTTCGCGGCGGGCGACCTCGTGCTCATCGATCAGGTCGACGATGCCAGCGTGCAAGAGGGCGACTGCACCTTTTTCAAGCGCGTGGACAAGCGCTCGACCAGCGAGCGTGCCGAGGTCGCCAGCGTCGACGCAGCCGCCGGCACCGTGACGCTCACCTCGCCGCTTCATTTCACCTTCAAGTCGGCCTCGCCGTATCTCGCGCAGATGGCGAAGACCAGCGTCGCCGTCGTCCGCTGGGCCGGTATCGAAAGCCTGGCGATTCAAGGCGGCACCAACCCCGGCTACGACGGACAGATGGCGGGCGGCATCGACGTCTCGAACGCCGCCTACTGTTGGATCAAAGACGTGCAAACCGACGCCACCGTCGGAGGCATGCACGTCTCGTTGACCAGCACCTTTCGCACCGTGGTGCGCGACTCGTACTTCCATCACTCGGCCGACTACGGCTTCGGGCACGACTGCTACGGCATCGTCCTGCGCTGTGGAGCCGCCGACACGCTGGTCGAGAACAACATCGTCCGCTACATGAACAAGCCAATCCTCTTCAACGTCTCGGGCGGTGGCAACGTCATCGCCTACAACTATGCTGACAATTCGTGGGCCGATCCGCCCGCGTGGCAAGAGGTCAATATCGATACCCACTGCGCGTTTCCCCACATGGAATTGATGGAGGGAAACTATGCGCCGCACATGGGGGCGACCATCACGCACGGCAACGCCGGCTACTTGACGTTCTTCCGCAACTATTCGTCGAGCCAGTTCGCGGCGCCGCCGGTAGCCGGCTCGACGGCGAAGCAGACCGGTAATATCACCGCCATCCAATTCGACACCGGCGACCTCGACATGACCGTGCTCGGCAACGTGCTCGGCAGCACGGCCGCGACCGACCTCGGCACGGCGCCGCTCTCCAAGAACTATGTCGCCGACGGCTCGGAGTCGGGCGCCATCTTCGACTTCGGCAGTGGCGGCAAATCGGACGTTTCGTACAAGAGCCTGTGGGCGACCGACAATTACGACACCGTCAACAAATCCGTACAGTCGAATGCCTCGATTCCGGCGCAAACCCTACCGGCATCGCTCTATCGGGGAGCGCGGCCCGCCTGGTGGCCCGCCGCCACGCCGTGGCCCTGGGTCGGTCCCGACCTTACGCCCATGGTCGGCACGCTGCCGGCGAAGGCGCGATCGGATCAGATGTAAGGCGCGGGTAGTTTAGTGGCCACCGGGCTTGCTGTGGCGACTAAAGAACTCCCAGACTTGGTCGGCAAAGTCGATGTCCTGATTCGTCTTGCCGAACCTCTGCCAACGGTCGCTTGATAGCTGTTCCGGATTAGGCCACCAGTGTCCCATTCCGTGGGCTTTGTAGTACCAGAGCTCTTGCCCATCAGGACCCAAGGGATAGCGCTCTCGTTCGATGGTGCTGCTCTTCATGTGCGTCTGCGGCTCGTAAGAGTCGCCTTGCACGAGGTCCGGAAATTTGTCGATGGTGGGCGCCCCGCGGATCTTCATCGCCGCAAGCCAGGCGTCGCGGGTCTCTTCCATGCCGGGATAGTGAGCGTTTGGGTACTGAGCGGAGCTGCCGGGAGCGTACGAAACAAATGGATCGCGCGTGGCCGCGAGCATGGCAATGGAGACGCGCTCATGGCCCGGCTTCGGGTGGCAATGGAAGCGCCACACGCCGCTCGGTTGAAAAGGAAGCCCCGCCACCGGAGCGATGGCAGCCACCAAATCGGGCGCCTCCAGCGCCAGTTGAAACGACATTCCGCCTCCGGCGGAGAGCCCGGTCGCAAAGACGCGCGAGCGATCGATCTTTAGCTCAGTCTCGAGCTGATCGAGGATGCGACGAACATACGTGACGTCGACCCCTTCCCCCGCGTGTTCCGCGAAACAACCTTGAAGAAAACCACCGTGGGGTACCGTCGGCTTCTCCTCAGCGCTCGGAGCGAGTGGCAGCCCGTTCCCGTACACCACAATGAATCCATCTCGATCGGCGAGGCTCTCGAAGCGCGTGTGGGTCGTGTAAAGTGCGACGGATTCGGCGCTCGCCGTGTAGCCCGGAAATACGAACACCACGGGCGCCGGGCTCGGCCCCAAATGGTCGGGTGCATAGACGAGGTTTCG
>CAZTTW010000047.1:0-12993 GCA_964616265.1 uncultured Myxococcales bacterium
GGTACGTGCGCGGGGCATCGCTGCCTGCAGCGGCGCGCTCCCATTCGGCCTCGGTGGGCAAGCGTCCACCGGCGAACGAGCAGAAGGCTTTCGCTTGCGCCCACGAAACGAAAATAACCGGATAGTCGGCAAAGGCCGGATCGTCGAAATAATGGGCTCGGGTCGCCGAGCTGAACAACGAAGGCGCGCTGCACGCTCCCGCACCGACGCACGCCTGATAGCGCCCGTTCGTCACCTCGTAGCGATCCATCGCGAACGCCGAGCCTGTCACGCGATGGGCGGGTTTTTCGTCCGCCGCGCCGCTATCGCTGCCCATCGAAAACGCACCCGCCGGCACTCGCACGGGACTTGTGTCAGTCGCGGATGCGGCCCGCGCGGCCGACCAGGTAAATGCAGCCAGGCCCGCTGCCCCAGCCATCGCCAAAACCCAACGCAAAGATCGCTTCTTCCGGTTATTCATGTGATTCGATCTCCCAAGGAAGAGCCTACCGCCGATCGGACTGAGCCGAGAGTGGAAAGCATCCCGTCGCAACAGAATCGATTGACGGCGATCACGCTGTCGGAGAACCCAAGAGATGAGGATGTATAGTTCCCGCGTGCGTTCCACCCAATTCGCTGTCTTGCTGACTCTCGTGCTTGCAGCCGCCTGCCGGCGCGGCGACGGCATTTCCGGTGAGAGCACGATTGGCGGCCAGCCTGCCCGCGTGCCCCACTTCGCCACGCGACCGGTGATCGACGGCAAGCTCGACGAGCCCGCGTGGCGGACCGCAACCGTGCTGGGGCCGTTCGTGGACACAGGGAGCGGCCGCCAAGTGTCCGCGAGCCATCCGGTGGACGCCACGGCACGCATCGGCTGGGACAGCGAGAACCTCTACCTCGGGTTCATCGTGAACGACAGTCACCCAAGCGCGCCCTTTCGCCGCGACGACCTGGATCCGCACCTGTGGGGCAGCGCCTCGGCCGTGGAGATCATGCTTCAGCCGGGCGACCCGGGCGACAATCGCGACTACTACGAAATCCAGGTCGATACCGCGGGCGCCGTGTTCGACACGCACTGGGATGACTATATGACGCCGCTTTCCGGCAGCCCAGCCGAGCGGGTGTTCGGCCACCAAGACTGGAGTTGCGCCGCCGAGCGGGCCGCCACCGTGAGCCCCGGCCGCTCGTACACCATCGAGCTGGCCTTGCCCTGGAGTAAGTTTACCTCCTCTCGCACGACCATTCCGCCTCGACCCGGCGACGTCTGGCGACTCAATCTGTACAGCTTCCGCGACGGCCAGCGCCTGGCTCTCGGCTGGTCGCCCATCCTCGGCCAAGGCAACTTTCACAAAAGCTCGCGCTTTGGCCGCGTCAGGTTCGAGTAAGTTCGAACTGTGCGCAGAAGGCGATATTAGGTATTCTGGCTCCCGTTTCGCAAAGGAATGAAAGGACGCCATGACGAAGACGAGACTATTCGCAGTGCTCTCTGTTTCCTTGTGCTGGATCTCCTGCGGGAGCAGCTCCACCACCAGTCCCGGCGATGCCGCCCCGACGAGCGCCGTCGACACCGCCCCGACGAGCGCCATCGACACCGCCGTGACCACCACTGTCGACGCCCCAGCCGCCAGCGACACTGCTCCTATCAATGCCGTCGACGTTGCCCCGATCAACGTCATCGATAGCGCGATCACCAATGCCGTCGACACTGCCCCAACCCTCGGCGACATCGACGGCGGCGCCAACGCCAGCTGCCCAAATCTCGCTGGCGCGTACATCCTCACCACCCAAATCGTGAGCACGACCTGCAAGCTGGGATTGAACACGATCACGCAGCCCATTACCTATACCTTCAAGCAGACCGCGCCGAGCTGCAGCTTCACGATGACCGCCAGTATCTATCCAAGCTCGACTTATACCGGTCACTTCGTCATGGCAGGCGGAAAGGCGAAGGTGATCTGGGATTCCGTCGCCCCAGCGCCCACCATTCTAAGCTACGCTCTCACGTATACCGGAGAAGATTTGACCATCACGCCGGGCACGACAGCCGCGACCTCGATGATCGCAGGCAGCTTCACGTGGCACAGCGGCGCCGATTGTGACGGCACCACCAACGTGTGCAACGGCGCTGTTCCTGCTGGCTGCCCGACGCTGAAGTAATCCCGCGTCTTCGTACGCACGCGAGCGGCACAGCTCCTGCAGTCGCAGGTATCCATGCGACTTGTATTCGACCGTGGAACGATCGTCATGCTCGACGCAAGCTCAGTCGATCCGGCGAGCTTTCCAGGGACACTGTGGGATCCGCGAATCGCCGCCTTTCGCTGCCCAGCTCGCTACTATCAAGAGCTGCTCGCAGAGCTGCGCCATCGCAGTGTCCGGTTTACGGACGAGGTGGCCGAAGGGAAGACCACCCTGACGAATTCCATGCCCGCCATCGAGCTGCGTCCGTATCAAGAGGCGGCTTTGACCGCCTGGGAATTGTCCGGGCGGCGTGGAATTGCAGTCATGCCGACGGGATCGGGCAAGACACGCACCGCGATTGCGGCCATCGCACGCGCCAATGTGCCTGCGCTTTGCCTCGTGCCGACGCGGGTCCTGCTCGATCAATGGGCGTCCGCTATCGCGGAATTGCTCGGTGTCGTGCCCGGCCGACTCGGCGACGGCGAAAGACGAATCGAGCCGATTACGATCGCTACGTTCGAGAGCGGCTGGCGGTCGATGCACCAGCTCGGCAATCAATTTGGGCTGCTCATCGCTGACGAGGTCCACCATTTCGGGGTCGGCCTGCGCGACGAATTGCTCGACATGGGCACGGCGCCGCTCCGCCTCGGCCTCACCGCGACGAAGCCGCGCGGCCCGTCGGCCATTCGCCTGGACGAGTTGGTCGGCCCCATCGTCTACGAATTGCGTGTCGACGAGCTGATCGGCGAGTTTCTCGCCCCCTTCGACACCATCGTCATGCACCTGGACCTGACTGCCGAAGAGCGCTTCGAGTACGAAGCACTGATGGCGCAGTTTCGCACTGTCATGCACCGATTCCAGCACTTTCACCCCGGAGCGACGTGGGATGAATTCGCGACGATTGCCGGACGCACCGACGAGGGTCGTCGCGCCCTCGCGGCTTTTCATCGAGCCCGCAAGCTGACGGCCTTTCCGGCCGCGAAACGCGCCACCGTGGCCGCCCTGCTCGAGCGCCACCGCGCCTCGCGCACGATTGTCTTCACCGCCGACAATCCCACGGCCTACGCCATCAGCCGCGAGCACCTCATCATGCCGCTCACCTGTGACATCGGCCGAAAGGAGCGCGAGCGCGTCTTGGCTCTGTTCCGCGAAGGAAAGCTGCGCGCCTTGGTTTCAGCGCAAGTCTTGAACGAAGGGCTCGACGTTCCCGACGCAGAGGTTGGCATAGTGGTCGCCGGCAGCAAGGGCGAGCGCGAGCATGTCCAGCGCGTGGGGCGCGTGCTGCGACCGCGGCCTGGCAAGCGCGCCTTGGTCTACGAATTGGTCGTGCGCGGAACCGGCGAGGTGAAGGCGGCGCGGAGGCGGAGAGATGCCCTTGCTGCCTGAAGGCGCGATTCCCTTTCGCATCGAACGCGGTCGCGTGCTGCCCGGATTTCTCGATGCGCGCGACATTCCCTGGCTGCGCATTCTCGTCGAAGAGGTCGACCGCTTTCGGTCGCTGCCGGTGCGCGATTTGCTCGAACGCTTGCGCCAGCCTCTGCCTTGCTCGATACCGCCCTTCAAGCGACGCGCGGCGGTTGCGGTTCTCCTGCGCTTGTGGAAAGGCGAGCCCAACGCGGCAATACCCCCGGAAAAAGCGCGCGAGGTGTTGTTCAGCGCGCGAGCCATGCACGGAACGCGCGCTTCCGCGCTGGAATGTGCTGCGGCTGCGCTGGGCGTAGAAGCCGCCGTCATCGAACGCTCCCTCTTCGCCGACCTTCCCGGAGAACGGCTGGTGCGCGCCCCCGAAGTCATTCCCTCGCCACAAGAAATCGCCTTGCGCACCAACCAGCTCATCGTGCGCAGCCTGCTCTTTCATGCTCGCCGCGTTCGCATCAAGGCCGAGGGCGCCGTTCGGCCGCTGGTTCGCCAAGCCAAGTTGCGCGGCTTGCTCTGCACGGTCACCCAGACAGGTGAACCTATCCTCGACATATCAGGGCCGTTCACCGTCTTTCGGCATACGCTGCTCTATGGACGCGCGCTGGGCGAATTGGTGCAGTTCCTGCCTCACTGCGCTCGCTACAAACTACGCGCGGATTGTGTCTTGCGCGGTGGCGACGCCTCTTTCGACTTACAAACCGGCGACCCAGTCTTTCCGACGGAGAACGTGAAGCCGTACGACAGCAAATTGGAGGAACGCTTCGCGCGCGATTTGCGCGAGTTGGCCCCGGACTGGGATCTGGTGCGCGAGCCCGAGCCGATTGCCGTCGCAAGCACGCTCGTCTTTCCCGATTTTCTCCTGCGCCATCGCTTGCATCCCGAGCGCAGCTTCTTTGTGGAAGTGATGGGGTTCTGGTCGGCGGACTACGTCGCACGAAAATTGGCCCAGTTTCGCCAGGCCAATTTACGCAACCTCATCCTGTGCCTCGACGAGGCCCTCGCCTGCAACGACGGCGACCTGCCCGCTTGCGCACGCGTGGTCCGCTTTCGCCGCCGCATCGACCCGCGCGCCGTGCTGGCCGCTGCGAAAGCCGAACCTTAGAGAGCTGCGCAGAGGCGCCCCGCATTTGCCGCTGTGCTAAAGAAGGTTGGGAACGCAGGTGGAACCGAGGCGATGTCGCTCGTGAAACTGGCCTTGATCTTTCTGGTCGCGCACGTCGCGACCGCCATCTACTTCGTGTTCGATCGCGCGCCGGGAACCGCGGCGGCGCTCTACGGCTTGCCGCTCGATGACGCCTGGATTCACCTGGTCTACGCGCGCAGCCTGGCAGCCTTGCATGGTTTCGCGTACAACCCGGGACAACTTGAAACCGGCTCGACCAGTCCGCTGTGGGCGATCCTACTGACGCCCGCGGCGTTTCTCGCGCGCGCCTTCGGGATCGGCGCGGTGATACCCGCCAAAGTGATCGGCATGGGTACCGGTCTTGCCGCCAGCCTCGGCGGCGCGCGTGCGGCGAGAGGGCTCGGTCTCGGTCGAGCGGCCCAAGTGTCCGCGGGCTTGGCGATTGCCTTGGATCCCGGCCTGGCCTTCGCGCAGGTTTCGGGCATGGAGGTGATGCTAGCGGCCGCGCTCGCGCTGTGGGCGGTCGCCGAGTTGGCCGCCGAGCACGTCTGGTCCGCAGCGATTGCGGCAGCGCTTGCGCCACTCGCGCGCCCCGAGATGATGCTGCTCGCGCTGCCGGTATTCGCAACGCTCGAATGGCGGATGCATCGGCAGCACGCCCGTCCGGTGATGCGTCTGCTGGTGCTTGTTCCTCTTCTCGTCGGCGTCGGTGGTTGGATGCTCTACTGCCAGCTCGTCTCGGGCTATCCACTGCCCAGCACGTTCTATGTGAAGTTCAAGAGTCAGCCCGAGATCTTCAGTCGCAACGTGGTGCTCATCATCGGACAGGTCTTGCCGGCGTGGCCATGGTTCACCTACGGTCTCGGCTTTGGCCTGTGGGCGCTCGGCGCTGTCGTCCTCTGGCGGCGCGGGCTGCCGGGCGCTCTTGCCGCGATCTTTCCCGTGGCGTACTTGCTTGCTGCTGCGAGCTCGCAGTACATCACACAGTCCTGGCCGTTCTACTGGCAACGTTATCTATTGCCCGCCTTGCCCTTCCTTCTATTGAGCGTGGCGGCGGGCGCGGCGCACATCGTCTCGTGGGGGTGGCAACACCGACGTACGCGCTGGGCGCCGGCACGCGCCGTCGTTGCTGCGTTCTTGATTCTCGGCTCGCTTGCGGCCCTACCGTCGGCCCTTCACCGCAGTGCCAACCTCTATGCTTGGAACTGCCAGAACATCGACGAGCTGAACGTCGCCATGGCGACGTGGCTGCGCGACCACGCCGCTTTCGGCGAGACGATTGCCGTGACCGACGCCGGCGCGGCCCGCTATTTCGGCGAGCATCCCGTCTTGGATCTGATCGGGCTCAACAGCCATCGGCTCTTGCACCGAGCCGACACGGCGGCGCCCGATCTGACGAACGTCAACTTGGTTGCGTCGTTTCCCGCTCTCGTTCCACACCTGCGTGCCAGCTCCGCGTGGCAGCCCATCCATCGGGTGACGACGTCGCACCTCACGATCTGCGACTGTCCGCAGTCGGAGCTGGTGGCGTATCGCCGGGCCGAGCCGACACGCTAGCCGCAGCGAATTCAGTTCTTCGCAGGCCTTGTCTAAGCGGCGCCCTGGTATTGCCAGTTGGCCGTGGTCCCGTCCGCGGATTCGATGCGGGCGCAGGCACGCGAAACCATCTTCCGCAATGCCACCTCGGCGCCGAAAGATCGCAGCACTGAATCCACGGCAACGGGCACGGCCGACGCCGAGCCTGCGTCGGAATGGGATTCGTCGCACCGCCCACCGTCGACCTCGACGCCGATAAAGACCAGACGCTTGCTCGAGCCTTCCATGGCCAGGAGTCGGCCAAGCTCCACGACGTCGTTCACCATCTGACGATGCCTGCAGTAGAGCCGAAAGGTCGGTGCCGAATCTTGCGGCGCTTCCTCGACAAAGCATGTGCCGGGCGCCTGCCCAGAGTCCATCGCGTCGACCACGATGGCCTGCTCGCATTCGGCGAGAACATCCACGCTGTCCCAATCCAGCTTCGGAACAATTCGCACCGTGATCGGCGACGGCAGGGGCAAGGCCTTCAGGATGCGCCCCACGCGAGCAGCGATGTCGTCGCTCCACAGCCGTTCGTGGCCCAAGCAAAGAATCATCGTACGCATGCCTTTACTCCACAACATTTCGGACCCGTGCGGGAGCAATAGCTGCGTTACGACTCTGTGGCGGAACGGTGGCGGCGGCGGCTCCACGCGTGAGCAAGGACACGCCCCCTCGACTCGACGATAGGCAGCCGATCCCAAAGAATGATACGATATGAAAAGTAAATTATAATACGATTAATATCGCAAGATCTATGGGGAGGAGGTCACCGTGACCCGCGTATTTTGGTCGCTAAGCGCTGTGTTGCTCGTTGGCTTGGTCGCCTGCGTTTCCACGACCAAGCCGGAGGAGGTCGAGCGATGCGCAGAGATGCGGACCTGCTCGGACAACCAGCGCGACACATCCTTGGCGCCAAGCGGGGGATCCGCCGATTCGCTCGCTCCGATGGGGACTGGCGGAACTTCCTCGGTGGGTGGTACGACCAGCTCCACGGGAGTCGCAGGCATGGCGTCCACCGGCGGATCTGGCGCCACGGGGAGCTCGGCGTCCGCAGGCGGTGGGCAGCCAGGCAACGATGCTACGGGAGGCACTAGCGCCACGGGCGGAGGTCTTTCGTCTGGGGGTGCCGTTGCCAATGGTGGCAGCCCGACGGGCGGAAATACAGCCTCGGGCGGAACAAGCAGCTCAGGTGGTATCGGGAGCACGGGCGGAACATCGGGTAAGGGAGGTTCCACGGGCTCGGGCGCTGCGACTAGCACAGGTGGCACCAAGAGCACGGGTGGCACCACAATCACGGGCGGTGCGCCAGGAACGGGCGGCACGAGCACGGCCGCGGACGTCTGCGCCCCCCTCACCGCCGTGATCGATGATTTTGCCACCAGCGGGTGCAGCTACGGCAACGGGACGTACGGCGAAATGGACAGCGTGGCCTGGTCCTATGGAAACGGCACCAGCGCCATCTCGGCGACGTGTGCGAGCGGAAACTGGACCTTCTCGGGCACGGTCGGCGTCACCACTACGACGGGCGCCAATCAGGCGGGCTTCGGCTTTACACTCATGGGCAAGGGCTACGACAATGCCACCAAGACGGAGGTGAGCTGCAAGACGTTCGACCTTTCCGCGTATTCCGGCTTCTCGATCAGGCTTTCGAGCGCTTCGGGTGCCATCACGAAAGTCGGGATCGGCGTCAATTTGGCCGACAACAGCAAAGCGCAAACCGAAATTGCCGTAACGAAGACCCCGACGACAGTACCCGTCACCTGGACGCAGCTCAAGATTGCGAGCGCCGCCCAAATCACGGAAATTTGGGGCTACTTCATAAGCGGCGCCAGCAGCGTGACCAACGACTTGGTGATCAGCCACTTCGGCCTTCAGTAGTCGCCCGCCGCATCGGCGCGATTCACGATCCGCTGATCACTTTGCCCGTGCGACGGAGACGCAATCCGCTGCTGGCGTCTGCCGAGAACCCTACCTGGCGAGCCACTCCGCTGACGTCGGCCAACGGCAACGTGCCGAAATAGCGGGAATCGCGGGACGAGTCGCGGTTGTCGCCGAGCACGAAGACTTGGCCGCTCGGCACGATCGTGGTCAAGGCGTCGTGCGCACCGTCCTTCCGCCAAAGCACGACGTAGCTTTTTCCGTCGACAGTTTCGCGAAAAGCGCGGTGGTCGGCGAGCTGGCGATTCAGCTCGGCCGAGCCCAGGTCGTGCACTTCGTCGCCGACGATCGTCTGGCCATTGACGAGCACCCGCATGCCGTCGATCTCGATACGATCGCCTGGCAATCCGACAATGCGTTTGACGTACATCATGGTGCGATCGTTGGGGTACACGAACACGGCAATATCCCCGCGATGCACCGGCGGCCCACCCCGATGCCCGACACGCTTGTCGGCAAAGAACCGATCGCCGGGCAAAATCGTGGGAACCATGCTCGCGCTCGGGACCTTGAAGGTTTCGACGAGGCGGTCCTTGGTAAACGTCGTCAGCGGACTGAGCACGAGAAGATGGCCAAGTGCGAAGCAGGCGAAATAGACGTGGCCGCGATTCCACGCACCAGACGACACAGCGTCCGCCGAACGGGCCAATCGGTAGCACGACTTGACGGAGGCCACGTAGAGAGCCAACGCGACAGCGCCGCCGAGAACGACGATAGCCGATAAAAGCGCAGCCGGACCGTGGAGCGCCAGCCACGCGGATACCGGCACGACGAGCGCGACGGAAAGAAGCCAACTCGCGCCGCGAGCGGGATCACCGCAATACACGTGGCCTAGGCCCGGCAAGAGCAAGCCGGCAAAAGTTGCCAAGAGCGGGCGCCGCAGTCCCGATGCCGTCGCATTCGCCGCACTCATCGGACTCCTCCGAGGCTCGCGCCTGGAATCAGGCTGCCCAGCACGAAGCGAAGCAAATTCACAAGCGCCACGGCCGCGCCCATGTACGCGAGTCCGATCTGCACCCACCGTCGGCCGAGAAGTCGATCGAGTTTCCCTTCTGTGCGACGAAGCGACGCCTCGTCCAGCCTCGCCATGACCCGATCGGCGAAACCGTCGGGAACCACGACCGCGCTTGCAAGCTCGCCCGTGACCTGGGCGTCGAGCGTAACAAACTCGGCCGCGACGCGCGCGCATTGCGCACAGTCGAGCACGTGCCCTTGACTGGCTTCATCCAGAGCTTCCCCGAGAGCAATGCACTCCTGAACCCTGTTGCACGACATAGTCATATTACTCCTCCATTCCAGCAAGGCGCAGCCGCAGAAGCTGCTTTCCTCGATAAATGCGCGACTTGACCGCGCCGACGGAACAGCCCTCGATGGCTGCAATCTCCTCGAGCGAGTGTTCCTTCATGTACGCCAGCACCAAGGCGCTGCGAAGCGGTGACGGCAGTGCCTGCAGCGCACGGCGCACGTGGCCGGACCGCTCGGCATTCTCGACCAGCTGGCTCGCGGGTGACGTCTCCAAGACGACAGGGTCGGCAGCGTCGACATCGACCGCAACATGCGGAAGGCGACGCGCGCTGCGCGCATTTTCATTCAGGACGAGATGCTTGGCAATGGTGAAAAGCCAGGTGGAAAATGCCGACTTGCTGCTGTCGAACGCCGACAGGCTGCGGTAGGCGCGAAGGAAGGTCTCTTGCGCAAGCTCCTCGACGACAGCTTGCTCGATGCCAAAGCCACCCAGGAATTTGAAGATCGGACGCTGGTAGCGCAGCACGAGCAGTCGGAAAGCGTTGCGGTTGCCGTCGACTACTTTGCTGATGAGAAAACTGTCGTCCATGCGCAGATCCGCAGTTGGTTGCAATCGTATGCAAGGTCCTACCGGTCAGCCCGGAAAAGGTTTCGCGATGCCGGCACGTTCACCGCCCAAGCAAGCGCGAACCTGCTTTTCACCGACGCGGGCGCCGCCGATTTTCGCGCGTGGAACCTTGAAACAGGAGGGACGCCAGCAGAAGCGCGACCACCGGCATGGCAGCCTTCGAGCGACGACCGGCAACGTTGCAACTGCAACCGTTGCTGCCAGATGCCGTCGTTGCATTGCAGCCGGCTCCTCCGGTCGACGTGGTGCCACCCGTGGAGACCACGCCCCCGTTTCCCGTCATTCCGATTCCGGTCATGCCGCCGGTGGCCAGACCGGCGTCGGTGACCTTCCCGTCGGGCAATCGCGTGTAGACCCGGACATAGTCGATCTGATACACTCATTTTCCAGCGTCCACGTCGGTGCCGTCGAACTCATCCTGGAAGGTCAGTTGCCGACCGGGCTTGTCCCAAGGCGCCGCAACCGCCGGTAGCTCCGCAACCAGCCAACACAAGATGGCGCCCCTCACGAAGCGCATGTCTTGAAGATACTCCATTGGTCGCTGATTCCACGTCGCCCCGATGAGCCCCACGCCGTGACCGGTCTTTGGAGGCTCGAAGAACGCGGTCACTGGAAAAGAGTCGGCCCCGGCCGAAGCAGATCCCAGCGCACGTCCGGCGAATCCTTGAGCAGCAACATCGGCAATCGCCCGGCAACGTTCGCACGTACGTAGTTTTCGGCGCACCACGCGCGAAGATCGACTCCGCCGAACACGCAGGACAGGTCGCTGTACTGGATGAAGGTGGGCCGCTTGGAGACGAAGCTGTAGGAGAGATCCACCTTGTTATGTCCGGGCACGCTTTGCATGCCGCCCCAGGCAGCCGTGCGGACGGCCTGGCCGCGGGCGATGCGCGCGTCCATCTTGCCCAGCGGATCGATGGCCGCACGTTCGGCAAAGTAGGGCAATGCCCCGGCCCAATAGGCGGCCACAGTAGCGGACGGCGTGGTCAGCCGGCGTAGGGCCAGGCCGGTATTGGTGTGACGGTAATTGAAGTCTGTCGTCCATGGAACGAACGTCCGTAGATCCTGGTACAGACGCAGGGAATCCGCTGCCGCGAAAGCCACCAAACCGATCAGGGCGGCGTCGCCAGCCCGCCTACTCCAGATCCCGGCCACGACCAGTTTCCGCACGGTGATCGCGGCCGCCACAATCAAGACGACCTGCGCGGGCACGGTGAACCGCCAGTAGGGAGGCCAGGCATCGCCCCCGGCCGACAGCTGATACAAAAGCGCGACGACGAAAAGTGCGATTGCCCGCCACACAACGGGCAGTTGGGAGCCAGGGCCAGGTGCGCGGCGCAGGCGCAGGGCCGCCACAACCACTGTCGCGTCTACGGCCACGAGCGGCAGCATGGGCGCACAAAACGCGACTCCGTTGCGCAGGCGCGCCAGCAGAGGAAGGCCAGCGAGCTTGAGGTAATACACGCTGGGTAGCCACTGCCCGTAATACCCGCGACGCCACAGCACGTAGGCCACTACCGGCAGTGCCGCCCATCCGGCCTCGACCAGCACCACGCGCGCGCCGCTGCGGCCGGCGCGTGGCAAGCGAAACGCGAACAACACGCCGACGAACAACACCGCGTCCATGCGGGTAAGCACCGCTAGACCCGACGCCACCACGAGCGCGCCCGAAGGTCGGGCCCCAACGCCATCTTGATCCGCCCGAAACGCCGCCAGCAAGAGCGCGGTGAGCAGCCCCGTCTCCATGCCCATGACGGACCAGTACAAGAGCGGATAGAAGGCGCCCACCCCGGCCACGGCTGCCAGCACTGGCGTGTCCGTATCGTGGCCCACCTCGTGGCGAGCGATGGACGCCACCAAACATAACCCCCACAAAAATGTCAGCCCGCCGAGGATCTGCACGAAAAGGGGCGCGTACCACGGTCCCGCGGCGCGGTGAATGACCGCCATCAGAAACACCATGAAGGGGTTGGTGAAGCCCTCGACGCGTTCGCCAGCGTTCCACACCAGACCGTTCCCCGTCGCAAGGTTCGCGGCGTAGCGAAGGGAAATCATAGCGTCGTCGAAAAGGCAGAACCCGGTGCGCCCCTCGATGGTGGGAAAGCTCGAACGGGCAACGAGCACGCCTGCCAAGACGGCGAACGCGGCCAGCAGGCCGACGAAGGCGATGTATCCGGACCGGGTCCGCCACGCCGAACGTACCGCAATCCATGAGCGTGGAACGTCGCCGGATTCCGACATCCGGCGAGGATCGCTCAAAGGCGTGGCATGCGCCAGCTTCCGCCCACCAAACCAAATCTCGCCAAGGTGTCGCTGGCCAGAACGATCGCCACGATTTCCCCGGTCACCCCAACCCATCACCACAGTCCTGCTGCTTGGTTTAGTCATCGCCACGAAGCAAGCTGCCGCTACGCTGACTTCGACGATAACGCCGCCGCAAACGCCATGGCATGGCGCTGACGCACGCATCCCGCGAATTGTTTGCGCTCCATGAATGTTTTCGTAGTGCCGCCGATACCTATGTTGTGGCCTCCGTACAAGCAACGCTGTCTTCGCCCTCATCACAGGGGACGTCGGGGATCTGCGGTGTCCTTCGCCAGCCACACCGACTCTCTGGGCCTTACGACGTGATCGGTCTCGGCCGGCAGCTAGATGAAGGAACCGCCAGCTGCAGGCGCCACATCGACGAAGGGTGTCCACGGGTGTGCGGTTGATCTTGGGAGTCCGTACGCTCGCGCCGGACGACTTGACTGACGCGGACAGGACGACGAACAGTCCGATTGTCTGTCCGCCCAACCCAAAGCTCCGGTGATTGAAGCAGGGAGTGTGAAGGAGAGAGTATGAAACTGTTGTATCGCCGTCGAAAGGCCGCGGACAAAGGTGCCATTCTGATGGTCGTGCTGAT
>CAZTTW010000048.1:0-12793 GCA_964616265.1 uncultured Myxococcales bacterium
TGAGAGGGGCGGCGAAATGGCGAAAGACCCACGGCAGAGCCTTGGGAAAGTAGCAGGTCGACAACCTCTCGCCCAGCCAGCGGACGACCGGATGGTCGGGCAACGGAAAGCCTTCCCGCTGGGCAAAGCGACTCCAGTAGGCGTTGATCAGGCCGGCGACGGGAATCTGGCGGGATGTTGCGCTCACCGCCAGCGACCAACGAAGGTCACCGACGATCAGGTCGGGCTTCACCGCATCGATCACTTTGGAATCCGAAGCCACGTAGCGACGAAGAACGCCGAACGAGTAGATGCGCTTGCCGGCGGCCAGACGCGCTTGCGCGTGCTCGGCCGACAACCCCCACAGTGGCCAGCGGGAAAACGGAAGACTTACACAACTTGGGAATTGCGTTGCCGCGAAGTGAAGGTCGTAGCGGTAGGGATCCAGTGCCCCGGCCAGCACCGCCAGCCGAACGATCTGCGCCAGCGTGATCGACTCGGAGACGAACAGAATGCGTTTGCGCCGAGCCACCATGGCACTACAAACGCGAAAGCGCGGCCAGCGTCTGCGCTACGCCAGCGTAGCCTTCCAAGTACCACCACCACCAACCCAACATCATCATCCCGTGGCCAATCAGAATGAAGACATGGCTCCACATCTCGACCACGTCGGACTTGGCGGAGAGATAGCGGCGCCAGTGCATGACCTCGTCCACGAGACTGTAGACGAACGAGAGCACCGTCAGCACCAACGCGGGATTCTGCAAGCTGCTCGGTGCTGGGTAGGCCGCGCACAGGAGCACGCAGCTCCCGATGCCGCAGAGGATGATGATGTGGTGAACCAGGCCCTCCCCGCCCCGCAAGTATTCCTTGTACACGGTTCGATGCCCGATGGTGTCCACGGCGATGGCCAAGGCAAAGATGGCGGCACCGATGGGCACCCAGTAGGCGTGCCAGGAAAAGGCAGCGCCGGCGCGACGGCCGATGGCCAAGAACGCAGCGCTGGCCAGCGACAGGCCAAAGATCATCCCGACCCAAACGACATACACCAGCCAATCACGCCGCGTGAAGAGACGAAAGCGACCGAAATAAGCGCGCAACTCGCCAAGGAAGCCCTGGCGCTCGACGGGCGCAGCGCTCGCTATACGGGTCCGTGGAAACGGCACTCTAATCTCCTGTTTGAACATCGTCGAACCTCACGAAACATGGCGGCACGATGGGGACACGACGAGGGCTACCAAGACGTGTCGGAAGTTGGCGCGCCACGGCCACCGTCGCTATCGCGATTAGAAGGATCTTGCCTGGAAGCGACACCGCCGCGCGCCCGCGCAGCGGATCGTATTTTCGCCTGGCCAAGACACGACCGATGGCCCGGTAGATTCGCGCCGCTGCACCGATGGCCACGGCGCTGCGGGCGTCGAGGGCGCGCAATCCTCGCAGGCCGGACCGGTAGTAATCGTCCGCCCGAACGAGGAGCAAGCGCACGGCCCGGGCAACCTGCCGGCGCCCCTCGCTTCCTTCTCTTTCAGTAAGCGCCGCTGTAAGCACGGGCCCCCCGATCCATTGCTTCGGCAAATACTGTCGACCACGTTCCGCGTCCTCCGCTACGTCCCGCGCGATGTTGGTCAGTTGCATGGCCATTCCCAAATGCGCAGCGGACGGCAAAAACCTCGCATCCCGGATCCCGAGTACGTGACACATCATCAGTCCGACCACCCCCGCGACCCGGTAGGCGTAGAGGTCCAGATCGGAAAGCGTCGCGTAGTCCGTCCGCTTCGCATCCATGGCGAACCCATCGAGCAATGCTTGGAAATACTCGCGAGGAATTCCTCGCCGGACAATCAGCTCGCACAGGGCCAACTCCAAGGGCGCGCGAACTCGCCTAGCGTAGAGGTCGTCCAAAGAACGACTGAGATCTCGAAGTCGCCGATCGAAATCGCCCGCACCACGCGGGTCGTCCGTTCTACCATCGGGCTCGTCAATGACGTCATCGGCGCGACGGCACCAGGCATAAAGCACGGCGGCGTCGTCACGCGTACGCTTGCCGAGAAGTAGCCCGGCCAGAGCAAAGCTCTTCGAACCAGTCGCGAGAATATCACGTGCTTCCCGGCGGCCCCGCTCAGTCGCGGCCGCAAGAGCCGAGGCATCGTCGGTTCCACAGGCGAAGTGTCCAGCGTCGGCGTTGCTGGACGATCGCATGAGCGCCAGACCATGCGCCGAGCTCATGCGGCCCTCGCCTTCGCCGCGTCGGCGAGCAAGGTTCGCGCCGTGGCCTTAGCGGAATTGATGACGCCCGGTACGCCGGCGCCCGGGTGCGTTCCCGATCCCACCAGGTACAGACCGGGGATCTTCTCGTCGCGATTGTGCGGACGGAAGTACGCGCTCTGCAGGAGCTTGGGCGCAACCGAGAACGAAGCGCCCTGCCAGGTACCGAGTGTCTGTTGGAAATCGAGCGGGGTGAAGGCGCGCCACGTGACGATGTCTCGGCGCAGGCCGGGCAACGTCCTTTCGAGATAGGCGAGGATCTTCTGGGCGTAGTCGACCTTGGTCTCGTTCCAATCAACCCTCGCTCGGTCGAGGTGAGGCACCGGCGAGAGCACGTAGAAGGTCTCGCCTCCTGGCGGCGCCAGGCTCACGTCCGTCACCGTGGGCGCATGCAGATACAGCGAGAAATCCGCCGGCAGCACCGAGCCCCTGAAGATGTCATCGAGCAGGTCGCGGTACCGCGGTCCAAACAAAATCGTATGGTGGGCCAGGTTCGGGAACTTCCGTCGCGTGCCGAAGTAGAGAACGAACAGCGACATGGACCAATCCATGTGCTCGAGTTTTTTCGCGCGCGCCTTAGCAGCCGGATGATCGCCGTAGAAGCGGGAATAGGTCTGGTGCAGATCGGCGTTCGACACGACCCAGTCGAAGCGCTCGCGAGGCAGCCCGCGCGCCTCCACCCAGTGCGAAGACCGGCCCGTCTGATCCTCTACGCGGATGCGCTCCACCGGCGTCGACAAGCGCAGCTGTCCGCCCAGCTCGCCGTAGAGGCGTACCAAAGCGCGTACCAAAGCTCCGGTGCCTCCCCTAGGAAAGGACACGCCCCAGTTCCGTTCGAGATGGTGAATCAAGGTGTAGATCGAGCTGGTCGCGAAGGGATTTCCGCCCACGAGCAGCGAGTGGAACGAGAGTGCTTGCCGGATGCGTTCGTCTTTCACGAAGCGCGCCACCGTGGCGTATACCGAGCGATCCGAACGCAAGCGCACCATCTCGGGCGCTACTTTCAGCATGTCGCGCAGTCGCAAGAACGGCTTGTCCGCAAGGGGCGTGTAGCCAGTCTCGAAAACCTTCTGGGCGTAGTCCTCGAAGCGGCGATAACCATCCAGGTCGTCGGGCGCCACTCTGGCGATCTCCCGCTCCATCTGCCCGTTCATCACATCGTAGTTGATCACCGTGCCGTCCTCCCAGCAGAGCCGGTACATGGGATGCACGGGAATGAGCTCGACGTAGTCCTCCATGCGCCGACCGGCAAGCGTGAACAGCTCCTCCAGACAAGTGGGCGCCGTAATGACCGTCGGCCCCCCATCGAAGGTGTATCCGTCTTGCTCGTAGACGTAGGCGCAGCCACCCGCCTTGTCCCGAGCCTCGAAGATGACCGTGTTCATGCCCGCGGCTTGCAGACGAATGGCTGCGGCAAGGCCACCAAACCCCGCCCCCACGATGGCCACGCGCTTGCCTGCGCCGCGGGCTGAGGCGGCCAGATCTCGCGGTGGGGAGGTGCGCACGCCCAGGGCAGCGGCGTCGAGGCTGGAACGCAGAAGCGCACTAGACATAGCTCTCCTCCAAGGTTCGAATCTGTTCCCGCAAACCGGCGACCCCACCGCCGCCAGGGAATTGGCCGGCCAACTCGTTCAGCTGGCCGCGCAGCCGATGCACGATGAAATGTCGTCGGTGCGCCCCCGCCACGCGCAGGAGCGCCTCGGCCAAGGCATTGCTGTTGGGCCGGCCGCCCAATCCGTTGCTTCCGAGTGCCCGCGCCGCCAGCTCCAGGTTCTTGTACATCAGAGGGCCTAGGAGCTCGGCAGCCCAGGCCCACGGCCAGGTCAAGCGACCGTTGCGTAGATCCTCGTGGCGTTTGGCCGCCGGCTGCTTGCCCGCCAGGTTGCCGAGGTCATCGAGTTGTTGAAGCGCCAGCCCCAGATCACGGCCGAAACGGTGCAACGTCGCGACCTGCTCTGCACTCCCGCCCGCGACCAACGCGCCGAGCGCGCAGGCCAACCCGGTCAGCGCGCCGGTCTTGAGCAACGAGGTCTCGGCCACCAGCGCGGGAACCTCGGCCTGCGTGACCTCTCCCACGCGCATGCCCAGGTCGAGCGCCTGACCGCGGTGGCAGTCGAACAGCGTGCGATTCACCAGCCGGTAAAGAGCGAGCGACGCCTGCGGGCCGAGCGCCAGCTCCTCGACTTGTCGCACGGCCAAGAAGTACATCCAATTGCCCGCGTTCAGCGCCTTGGGCATCCCGTGCTGACGGTGAATGGCCTTGCCGCCGCGGCGGATCCTCGAATCGTCCTCGATGTCGTCGATGACCAGCGACCCCGCGTGTAGGATTTCCACGAGCGCGGTCGCGGCCGCCGGAGGGCTTTCATCGGGCCGTACCAGCGCGAACGCCGCTTCCACTAGACCCGCGCGGATGGCCTTGCCCGGCCGGCTCAAGATGTCGTTCACCGGGGCCAACAAGGCTTCCTCCCAGCGACCTGGACGAATCGACGTGGTGACCAGAGGATGCTCGCTACTCGCGAAAAGCGCGTCCACTTGGCGATGAAGCATTTCGGGCAGAGCCGGCGTGGCGAGGGCGATCCGCGCGGCGGGAGACGTGTTCTTCATGGATTTCCTCCAAGCAAAGAAAGAGGTTTTGCAACCGGACGGAACATGGAAAAGCGCACCGGAGCCGTGGCCAACGCCAAGCGATCGCGAAGACGCGTGCGGCCGGCATAGAAGCCGCCGAGCACCGACTCGGGCAGGCGGTAGACGGGCGAGAAAATCATCTCTCGCAGCCACGTCGGCGGCAGCCAGGTGAAGACCAGTCGATTCAGTCGGCGAGCGAACGCATCGTCGGGCGACCAGGCAGCACGCAGCGCCGCCATGGCTTGTTCACAAACATGAGAAAAGTCGCTCGAGTTGCCGTCGCGGGCACACTCAGCCACGCGGCAGGCGACCAACGCAGCCCGGGACAACGAGTACCCCGTTCCGGGATGGAAAAAGCGCCCGCGGTATCCAATAGCGAGTCCAGCGTCTCTCGCTTCGACAGCGTGCGCGGGCTCCGACCAAGGCATGGGCAACACACCGGACTCCTCACGCAGAATCCGAAACGGCGCCCCGGCGCGCTTCGCGACGTAGGACTGCAGGCGAGCCCGAAAGAGCTCGACATCGAGCCCGGCCCGACGGGAAAACACGGTATCTTCCACCAGGATCCTCGTCGCGGTGAACGGCAAGACGTACATGAAGCGGAAGCCGTCGACCTGCCTGACCGTGGCGTCCATCAGTGTCGGCCACGCGGAGAAGTCCGCCGAAGGCTGGGACAAATCGATCTCCCAGCCGACGAATTTCTGGTACCCGGCCCTGCCCTCGTAGGCCTCGGCTGACAATCCCCGAGCGTCGAGCACCAGATGTGCGGTCAACGTCCCGCCCGATTCCAAGCCGACCTCGTGCCTGCCGACCCGGCTTACCGCCTCACCGAGGAAGAGCCGCGAGCCATCTTGCGACAGCGCCGCCTCCGTCCGCGCCGCCAGGCTGGACGAGCGCAGGCACAGGTATTCCCAGTCGAGGACACGTCGGTAGCGGGGAAAGCGCACCTCGTGCTTGGGCCAACGCGCATCCACGAGGGCAAGGAACCAAGCCGACAGGGGCGCGCCGCCTACCCAGGGCGCCTTCAAGTCCGAGCGATGGCAACACCAGGTGGTGTTGCTGCCCAGTCGCGGTGATCGCTCCACCAGCGCGACCGTGCGCGCGGGCGCTATCGTCCGCAGCGCCAAGGCCGTCAGCTGGCCCGCCAACCCGCCACCCACGACGACCACATCGAAGTGACGAGGTGCGATCGCAGGCGTCATCGGCTCGTCGCCTCCATCACACCGCGGGCCAGCTTGGCCCATTCCGCTTCCTCGCCGGAAGGCACGCGACTGGAGAGGCCCGCCAACGCGCGCGAGGCATAGATGCGGGCGTGCGCTTTGTCGCCGTGACTAGCCATGAAATCCGCTGCGAAGGCCAAATTGCCGGGATGGCTTGGAGCCAGGGCCACGGCGCGCTCCAAAAATCGGCGCGCTTCCTTGCTTGAGCCCACTGAGATGACGGCAGGAGCTTGATCGTAGAGCCGGCCCAGCACACGCGCCGCTCCCGCACTCTCGTAGGTCGGCGCCACGCGATCGAGCTTGAGGAGCAGCGCCTCCATCCGCGGCACCACAGGCAGGGCAGACAGCTTTCCCTGCTCGAGGGCATGCGCCCCCATGTTGACCGCCAACCAGTAGAGGCCCTCCGCATCGTCTGGATTACGATCCAGACGCGCTTTCGCCAACGACATTCCTCGCGAGAAGAGACGCTCGCGTTCGCTCCGGTCCTGCGCAGACCGTCCCGCTTCGTAGGCGGTGCGCGGGCTTTCCTCGGCCAAAGCTGGTTCGCCGGAGAATGCATTCCACAGCGCCAGTGAGAGCCCGATCGCGAGCCCGACTTGGCGTGGCCTCCACAAACCGAACAAGTTGTTCATGGTTTGTATGATGTTTGTTCATGCTCCCTGGATTCAGGGATTCAGCGATCGCACGAAGTCAGCTAAAATCCTCACGCCATTTCAGCGAAGCGCCGACAACAGCCTCCCGGCCAGCGAAAGTTCTTGCACAAACGTTGTACACGGTGCACACAGAAGGCGTGTACAGGATCCACGTGGCGGCCGAGCAGGCCGGTGTGAGCACACAGCTGGTGAGGGCCTGGGAACGCCGCTACGGGCTTCTCGAGCCGACTCGAACGCAGTCCGGATATCGGCTGTACTCCGACGAGGACGTGGCGGTCCTCCGGGGCGCGAAAACCCTCGTGGACCAGGGGCGCAGCATTTCCGAGGTGGCCCGGCTGTCCCGGGCCGAGCTCAAACGCATCGGCAGTGCGGGACGCGCGACGCGATCCTTGCCTCTCACTCCGTCGAGCGAGACCTTCTTGGACCTCGGTCTGAAGGCCATCGCGGACTTGGACGGCGCGCGGCTGGAGAGCCTGCTTCTTCACGCCAGTGGCATGGGCGCCATGTCGAGCGTGGAGGTCTGCGATCGCCTCCTCATGCCGTTGCTCACGGAAATCGGCGACCGGTGGGAAAAGGGAGAACTGGACATCGCCGCCGAGCACTTCGGTTCCGGGATCGTGCGACGTCACCTCGAGTTGTTGGTCCAAGACGAATCTAAGCGCAACGCGGGAGCGCCGATCGTTGTGTGCGCGTGCCAAGAAGGCGATTTGCACGAGGGCGGCTTACTCGCGTTCGCCTTGCACGCGGCCGTCGCCGGCTGGGCCATTCTGTACCTCGGGGCGAACACCCCTGTCGACGATTTGGTGATGGCTGCGAACCGTTCGGAGGCGACCGCCGTCGCGGTGGCCTCGAGCCAACCACAAAGCCGTTCCGGCCGGCGACAGCTGATCGAACAGATTGCGTCGTGGAAAGGCAAGTTGCCTGGTCGGGCGGCCTGGGCCGGCGGCCGCGCTGCCATGGCCCACGCGGCAGAGTTCACTGCGGCCGGTATTCAGGTCTTGGCCGATCCTCGCGAGCTTCCGGCTAGGCGTTCCCCGGTTCGTCCGACCTCCTGAGTCCCTTCCGGGCAAGGTTGCAGGCGAAGCGGCCTGCCGGTGCCTACGATCTTTGGCGTGCGCGGCGAAATCTAGTGTCGGCCCGCGCTCTCTTGCAGGGTGAGAAAGAAGTCTCGGTCGTCGGTCACGATGTGGCCGTGAATCATCTCCGCCACCACGAAGCTCACAATATCATGCGTCAGAGAGATGTCGGCGCCTGAGCGGCAACACAGGTCCTCGGCGTGTTCCATCAGCCGACGGTGCTTGGCGGCGTGGGCAGCAAGGTGCGAATACCCCGCCCGACCCAAGATCCGTTCCTCGTGCCGAAAATGCCCCTCGACAGCGCGCACGAGGCGCAAGAGGCCGGCATGCACGTCGGGCGCGCATCGCTGCCCGCTCGTGGTCAGGTCGAGCAGCAGGTTGGATTGATGGAAAAGCTCGCGGTGTTCGGCGTCGATGAAGGCATTCCCGCTGGCGAAGCGTGGATCCCACGTCAGATGAATCAAGCCCGAATTGACGTCCGTGACGGGTACCGGCATCGCGGACGCTCCCGCATCGGCGAATGCGATTTGATTGCGGCCTGACCGCTTGGCGATGTACATGGCCTGATCGCTAGCGCGCAGCAGGTCCTGCGCATTCTCCGCATTCTCCGGGTACAAAGACACGCCGATGCTGGCCGATAGCTCAAGCCGTTTCCTGTCGTCCGTATGAAAGGGTGCCGACAGCGCTACGCGGATGCGCTCTGCAATCCGACCAGCGTCTTCGAGCTGAAACAGGCCGGGGAGCAGCACGACGAACTCGTCGCCACCTAGCCGGGCCGCAGTATCGTATTCACGCAAGCAAGTCACCAGGCGCTCGGCAACCGCCTTGAGCAGCCAATCGCCGACCGCGTGTCCCATCGAGTCGTTAATGGGTTTGAAGCCATCCAGATCGATAAAGAGCAAGGCGACATAATGGTCGTCGCGCTTTGCGCGAGACACCGCGCTTTCCAATCTGTCTCGTAAGAGCCGACGATTGGGAAGCTTGGTCAGAGGATCCCGAAAGGACATCTCGCGAAAGGCCCTCTCCGCGCGTCTTTGCTCCGTGATATCCACCGCTGTAAACACCAGACGGTGGGGCACGCCGCCCGCCGTTCGCATCAGACTCACGGTTAGATCAACCCAAAGCGTGGTGCCATCCGGGCGCAAAAGCCGCTGCGATTGGCAATAGCATTCCTCTTCGCCGTTGCGAAGCGCTGCAAGATGCTGTTGGCAACTCTTCGTCTCTTCTGGGTGAACCAGCTCGTCAAAGACCGTCTTGCACAACGCTTCCCTAGACTGGTCGGTCAGCTCACAGAACGCACTGTTCGCGTCCCTAATTGATCCTTCGAGGCTGAGTAGCCCAATGCCCACGGCGCATTTCTCGATCACCCCGCGGTAAGAGACCTCGTCGGAGACGATGTCCGACTCGGCGGTGCTCGCACAGCTTGCACCGGAATCCATTCGGGAGAACGATCTGGTATTCAGGTGGTCGAACGTGGATTGGAGCCGTTCAGCAGCGCACATGGTAATTCCGTCGTCAGATTGCCGCTTTTCCCTTACTTCCGCCGTAGCTTCCTTCTACCCTTTCGCTAGTGGCGTCAAATGTCAATTGTTAGGCAAAGCCATCCTGCGGTGAACGGAGGAGAAGCGAAGGCATGAACGTCGACGAAGTGCGGTCGGTCGCAGGGCGATGGGTCGCAGAGGAAGTGGCCCGCTCCCCTGGCGAAGTGCTGTGTGCATTCACCTACGGGTCTATCAACTGGATGGCGGACAGCGATCCGTTTCCTCCCAGCTCGGACGTCGATATCGTGGTGGTGGTCCCGAAGGTCGATCCCGCGAGGCACAGAGTCTACAAGCGCTTGTTCGGCGGTATCGCCGTCGAGCCCTTCTATGTCCCGCGCAACCGGTTGCTATCTGCAGAGGCTCTCCTGGCCGACTTTGCTCTCGGACCGAACGTGGTCAATGGAAAGGTGATCTTCGATCCGGACCGGATCATGGACGGGCTGCGCGCGGCGATTGCGCCCGAGTTCGCCCGCAGGCATTGGTTGCGTCTGCGTTGCCGGGCCGCGCGGGACTCGGCGCTCCCTGTGATCGCGGCGTTCCAGCGGAGCGACAGCCTCAGCCACATCAACGGAGTGAGCTGTCTAGCGGTGCGGGCCTTGGCGCAGATGGCCCTGATCGCGGATCTACGAAACCCCACCGTCAAAAAGGCGCTCGTGAAGGCGCGTGATGTCCTCCTCGCTTACGACATGGCCGAGGAACACGTCCGACTGCTGCGCCTTGGTGGGGCCGCCGAACTGGACAACGACGCCATCCTTCGGACGGCTTCCCACTGCCGGACGACACTGGACGAAGCCTGCCGCTGGCTGCGAACGCCGTTCATTGGCGACAACTGCGTGACCGTCGCCTCTCTCCCTAGCCTGGATATTGACGTCCCGACCTGCGTAGCGGAGGGCACGGGACGTGAGATCTTCACCTGGATCGGGACCCTTTATGCACACGCCATGATCGCACTCGAGAACGACGCGCCCGCCGCAACGCTGGCAGCAGCAAAGCGGGTCTACCTCGACGATATGGCGTTGATCCAGGCGGCGACCCCTGCGGAGGCGCGAGCGAGGATGCTCGCATGTCGCCCTGCTCTGGAGCGAATGGTCGATCTCTGTGATGACATTGTCGCCCTTGCCGTCCCGAAATCCATCGCCGCGGCTCAAGCGGCCTCGCGGTAATAGAAGTTGAGGAGCCCGCCGAGGCGCGAGCGAGGTGCGACCTTGCCGTCTGCCCCGTTGTCGTTCGTCGGAACGACGTTCCTGATGAGTTGGCCACCGATACTCTGGTGAAAACGCTCGGTCATGTAGTTGTGCCTCGCCAAAACTCCATCGCGGTCACTGTTCGCGTCGTCGGTGGCAGACACGGCGCCCCCTCCCGTCCCCTACACTCTCTGCACCGGTGGGCTGCACCACCACTACGAGCGCCGCGCTGCCTGAAGAGTGTCCCAATTTGCGAGAGGCGAACGTCGTCGAGATCCTTTCACGGTGTCTCGAAAGTCGTGAGATCAAGGGCAGGGACAAAGCCGCGGCGCTGCGCGTGGGCTCAAGCGACCTTTAGCCTTGCGGATCGCGTTGCTGTGATAGATGGTGATCTCTTTTCGCCTGGCGCAACGGTCCCGGCTCTTTTGAAGCCGAAGTCAGGATTGAGCACGGCGATGTGTTTGGACGTTGGCAAGAAGGCTGAAGACACACAACACAGGGTGCTTGGCGCGCACCCGCCACGCCGGGGCCCATGGGATTGCCGTGTGTGCGGGACTTCCGCTGGCTGGGCAAACTCGCGCACGAGCTGGTCCACCTGATTCACGAGGATAACAGCCGCGCCTTCTGGGCCACGCTAGGCCCGCATCCTGCCCGACTACGAAGAACGAAAAAAGCGACTGTGGCAGATGGCCTTGTTTTGTGTGGTAAGGACGTATGAAAGGAAATAGAGAATGAATCCATCAATAATCATCGCCGTTGCCTGTGATACCGCCGACGGACTGGCGGCGGCTGTCTGCGGCCACTTCGGACATGCACCCTTCTTCGTCGTCGCGGAGATTGCCGACGACCAAGTAACTGCGTCGCGAACCGTGGCCTCACCAGCTCAAGGCGGAGGCCGCGCCATGGCCAATTTCGTCCACGGGCTCGGAGCCACTGCTGTGATCGTCGGTGGCGTCGGCGGCGGGGCCATGAACGGACTTGCCGCTCGTGGAATCGGGGTCATCGCGGGCGTGTCAGGCAACGCCGGTGAGGTGCTGAAATCGTACGCTGCCGGCAGGCTGATCAGCGGTGATCCGGACTGCCACGGGCACCACGGCGGCCACGACGAAGGCGAACACGACGGCCATGGTCACCATCACGGCGGCTGCGGCGGCGGTCACCACCACAACTAGGGAGAGCGGGTCACTGGCAGATAAAGATAAGCCGAGCTGCGTGCGCGGACATTCCAGGCTTGAACTTGGGACCTTCGGGTTATGAGCCCGACTCGTGGGGAACGACGATCAAGGAATTCCAAGAACTTCCACAACTTCCACACGCCGCGACCTGACAGAAACGGACAAGAAAGGACACCAACGGACAGAATCAGTTCCTCATTCGTCCCTCATGAGGAACGTTCCTCATTCGCCTGGAGATTCCTCATTCGAGCCGCGGTCCACACGCAAGCCCCATCGCGCTACCGCGCCCATTCGCTGGGAATTTCCGCAGCCGGAATCCAGCACACTTGCTTGTTTCGCCACACGGGTACTGGATTCCCCAAACGACGGTGTCGTGCCAGTGCCTCGCGCACGGACCGTTGCACCTCTTTCAGAATGCGCGGGATATCATCGACCCTTTCGATCGGACTTCGATTCCTAGCGTTCATCGCGCAACCTCCATCAGATGTTGCCAAGCGGCCTCGTCACGGATCTCTATCATGCCGCCCGGCTGTTTGAATGCAATAAGCCTTGGCCCATCCAGATCGGCGTTCTCCAGACCTGCCAAGAATCGGCGATCGGTTGGTATAGGGAGAAGAAGTTGGCCAAGCCGAACGTGAAGCGCAGCTCGCTGCCGAGAACCCCGACCTTTCCCTCGACTCCCTCGCTCGCGGTGACTCGCCATCCTCGCAGGCCCGCAGCCAGCCAGCTCTCCCGCATCCCAGATTCCTCCATGATTTCAGTACCGCCGCTGTTGCGTACGCCTTTCTACGGAAGATCTGCGCACACAGCTACTTCGGCCCGGCGCCGCTCTCGATCGTTGCTTGCAGGCCGCTGGTATCGTCCAGCGTGTACGTGTAAGACGAGGCCGGATCGAACACGATGCTAGCTTGCAAGTCAGCCGGTGCAGCTCCCGAGGTGCCCGAGTACAAGTTGCCGGTGGAGCGAATGGCGCTGGTGGCGTCAGAGTAGCTCGTCGTATTGATAGGAATTGCGACTCCGACGAAAACATTGTTCTCGGTCCGGAGATTCGCGCCCACTCCCACGCCAATGCAGT
>CAZTTW010000049.1:0-12724 GCA_964616265.1 uncultured Myxococcales bacterium
GTTGCTTCGATTTGTGGAGCACGCTCAAAGACGTCGAGCGCCCCTGCCGTCGCTCGGGCTGCAAGGGAACGTGGATGGACAAGCGTGGCGCTCAGCTGGCGCGCGCGGTCCGCGGCAAGACTGGCGATCCGTATCCGCACCTTTGCCCGAACTGCGAGAAAGAGCTCGGCGATCTCGAGGATCGCGAAATCGCCTGCCGAACCGACGGTTGCGCGGGCACCTTCACGTGGACCAAAGAGCAGCAGCTCGCTGCGGGTGTGCGTCCCAAACTGAAAGACATCGAGGTCGAGGACAGCGAAGGAACCGCTCCCGTAGCGGTCATCGAGAGCGCAGCCGCTGCAGAGTCGCCGGCCGTCGCAGAAGCACCGGCTGGCGAAACGAGCCAAGCGGCAGTTGCCGAAGCCACGTCGAAAGGTGAAGGCGTTCCCGCGGCAGCCGCCGGGCCGAATGGCGCCGGCACAGGCGGCAAAGGCAAAAAGAACAAGCGCAAGCGCCGTCGCGAGGTACAACCACCCGAGCGCCGCTGTGCCGCCTGCGCCGAGTTCCTGGCCAATCGCAAGACGCAGGAAATTCCGTGCATGCAGTGTGGAACGCCGATTTTCTGGCCGCCGGAGAGTCAGCTGCAGACCCATCTTGGAAACTGGGCCGCGCCCTCCATCTGCGGCGCCTGCAAGCTGGCCCAAGTTCAGGCGGCGCGGGAAGCGGCGCGGGAAGTCCTACGCCACCAGCATCCCCAGCCGGTCGAGCAGGTTCCTGCACCTGCCGAGGCGCCAGCCACGTCCGAGGCTGCTGCGCCGGTCACGACCGCCGAACCCAGCGGGCCGACCGTCGGAGGCTGAGCCCCTTCGTCCCTCGCGCCCGCGGCGGGCAACGCGCGGCCATAGAAATGACGTGTCCGTGACACAATTCTGATATAGCCCGGCATGTAATGGCCTACATGAAGGTTCTCTGCGTTTCGCCCGCTTTTCCCGAAACCTACTGGGGGCACGAGCGCAGTTTGGATATGATCGGCAAACGCGCGCTCTTGCCGCCGCTCGGACTGCTCACGGTGGCCGCGCATCTACCGCGCGATTGGGACGTTCGTCTTTGCGACATGAACGTTCGGCCCCTCGCAGACGCCGATTTGGCTTGGGCCGATGTCGTCTTCCTTTCCGGGATGCTGGTGCAGCGGCCATCGATGCTCGAGGTAGCGGTGCGTGCGCGAGCGATGGGCAAGACCATCGTGGCGGGCGGTCCACATGCGACTGCCACGCCCGAGGCACTGGCCGATCATGTCGACTGTGTCGTGGTCGGCGAGGCGGAGGAGCTGATGGGCGAGCTCTGCGCGGCGCTGGTCGCCGACCACACGGCGCTGCCGGCCCGCTTTACCGCCAGCGCACGCCCTGAGCTCGACCGCTTGCCACCGCCTCGCTACGACCTGCTGGAAATCGGCGCGTACCACGCCATCGGCGTGCAGTGGGGACGCGGGTGCCCGTTTCGCTGCGAGTTCTGCGACATCGTCGAGCTGTTTGGCCGCACGCCACGCACCAAGCAGCCGGCACAATTCTGCCGCGAGCTCGACGCCATCTTGGCGACCGGTTTCCGCGGGTCGATCTTCGTCGTCGACGACAACTTCGTCGGCCATCGCAAGCAGACGCTGGCCATGCTGGCGACGCTCGCCGAGTGGATGCGCGCGCACGCCTTTCCTTTTCAGTTCTTCACCGAAGCCAGCGTCGACCTCGCCGGTTGCGACGAGCTCATCGCGGCCATGGTGGCGGCCGGCTTCGATTGTGTGTTCGTCGGTATCGAGACGCCCTCGCCCGCGGCCCTGCGCGAGACGCACAAGTCGCAAAATCTGGCCGTCGACCTGAACGCGGCCATCGACAAGCTGATCAGCTCCGGCCTCGACGTCAGCGCGGGTTTCATCATGGGCTTCGACGCCGACGACGCCGAGGCGCTGGCACGGCAGCGCGATTGGGTGCTTCGCTCGCCCATCCCGCAAGCCATGATCGGGATCTTGACGGCGCTGCCCGGGACCCAGCTCGAACGCCGCTTGAGCCGAGAGGGACGCTTGATCGATCGGGCGTCGGGCGAGACCTTCGGTCGACCCAATTTCAAGACCCGGGTGACGGAGTCTGTTCTGCTCGAGATTTACGGCAAAGCTTTGGCACGGATTTACGAGCCGAAGGAGTACTTCGAGCGCTGCCTGCGCGCCCTGCGCCTGCGGCCGAGCTCGAATGCGTCCATGCGCCTGCCATTGCGCTACGCCCTCGCCTGCTTGCTTCGTTCCATCTGGCGCCAGGGTTTGACCGGCAGCTATCGCAAGGACTACTGGCGCTTCTTTGCCCAGGTGCTTCGCCACGCGCCCAGGCGCATCGCTCGCGCAGTGGCACTGGCGGTCGCGGGCGAGCACATGATTGGCTACACCCAGCAGGCGGTCCTCCCGCGCATCGAAGAAGCTACTCTGCAGGCCCGCGGAGAAGAAGCAGCCCAGCTTGTCGACATGCCACCTGCGAACCACATTCCGCGCAGTGCACACCCGGCCAGGGTTCATGACGGCGACTCGCTCGCCGCCGGCTGACGCCGCGATACCCGAACATCAGCCGGGGACGAAGCGATAGCCGCTGCCACGCACCGTAATCAGATGGCGCGGGTGCTCGGGATCCACCTCGAGCTTCGAGCGCAGTTGGGCCAAGAAGTTGTCCACGGTGCGGGCCTGTCCCGAATGCCGCAAGCCCCAAACCTCGCGCAGCAGGTGTTCGCGTGAATAGACCTGGCCGCTGCTCCGGCAGAAAAAGCTCAGCAGCTCGAATTCGAGGTGCGTGAGGCTGACCGGCTGGCCCGCTCGGACGACCGTGCGCGTGTGCGGATCGACGACGACATCGCCGAAGCACCACGCGGCCGTTCGCTCTTCCGCCGCAGCACTTTCCGCCGGCAGCTCGCCGTGCGATTCGCGCTGACCCGCTGCCGGCTGCGCAGCCATCCGAGCACGACGAAGGACGGCGGCGATGCGCGCGAGCAGCTCGGCCAGTGCAAAGGGCTTGGTGACGTAATCGTCCGCTCCCAGCTTGAGCGCCGCCACCTTGTCGAATTCGTCCTGGCGAGCCGATAGCACGATGACCGGAACGGGATTGCCCGCCGTGCGGATTTGTTCGAGCACCCACAGCCCGCTTTGCCGCGGCAGCGAGATATCGAGCAGCACCAGATCCGACAGCCGGTTCTCGATCTGCCCGCGCGCGGTTTCGCCGTCGCCGATGACCTGCGTGCGATAGCCCTGCAAATTGAGATTTAGGGCCAACCCATCCGCGATAGCGGCATCGTCTTCGACGATGGTGACCAGCGGACCTGTGGCTGTCTCACTCATGCGGCCTCCTTGTGCCGAGGCAGCAGAATGCGAAAGCGAGCCCCATGCGTGCCATCCGATTTCACGTCGACTTTCCCTCGGTGTGCCTCGACGACAGCGCGCACGATGGCGAGCCCTAGGCCCGAGCCTTGGCTGCCACGGTGACTGGCCGCTGCGCCTCGCTGAAACTTGTCGAAGATAGTGTCCCGTTCGCTTCCGGCAACGCCATCGCCGTTGTCCGTGACGGTGATGGCCACGTGCTTGGCGTCGGAGGTTGCCGCGAGAGCGATGACCTTGCCCTCTGCGGGCGTGTATTTCCAAGCGTTGCCCAGCAAATTGCCGATGGCCTGGGCCAGCGCGCTTCGGTCGCCCATGACGAGCAGATTGGGTGCCACCTTCACGTCGAGCGCGACCTGGTCGCCGACCTTGACGGCCTCGAAGGCGGCCAAGGCATCCGCCACGATATCGTCTACGTGCACCACCTGGCGGCGGAACAACATATGCTGGTGCTCTATCTTCGAAAGATCGATGATCCTTCCCACCAAGCCGTCGAGGCGCTTGAGCTCTTGATGGATGACGGCGAGGCAATGCTGCCGCTGCTCCGGATCGTGAACGCGATCCTCGCGCAGGGTATCAATGAACATCCGAATGGACGTTAGCGGCGTGCGCAACTCGTGCGAGACCAGCGCCAAGAACTCGTTCTGAAGGGACGCCAAGCTGGCCCCGCGCGTGACGAAGAAGGATCCGATGGTGTAGCCGGCCAAGCCTACCGCGCAGAAGCACAGCACCAGGATACCGGCAACCACGGCAATCGACGGCGAAGGGCCGGCCGCGAGCAGGACGATGCCAAGTGCCGCCATGAGAATGGTCGGCACCAGCGCGGTCAGTGTGAAGACTAGGCGCGCTCGGCCAAGGAGGCGAGTGGTGGGTGTGCGGAGTCGCAAGCGATATCATTCTGGCAGATATCTCCGGCGGACGCCTCTCGACGGGAAGCAAAAGTGAGGTGCTCCGGGACCGCGCTGGCCAGTTCACTTGACCGCACCGATTCCGGAACACGCCGCACGTCCCAAACGATGCGGACAAGCGCGAGCAGCCGAAGGACGTAATACGTAATGTCGACCTCCCACCAGTAGAAGCCCTGGCTCGCCGAGCCGGGGTAGCGATGGTGGTTGTTATGCCAGCCCTCTCCAGTGGTCAGGATGGCCAGGAGGAAGTTGTTGCGAGAGTCGTCGCCGGTGGCGTAGCGCTGGCTGCCGAAGCGATGCGCCAGCGAATTGATGGTGAACGTGCCGTGCCAGAGCATGACCGAGGAAACGAAGAAGGCCCAGACGAGGCCATAGGCGCCGCCGATGAGAAGGCAAGCGAGCCCGAGGGCTACGGTCGGTAGCACGTGAATACCGGCGCGGTCCAGCCATCGCAGCTCCGGGTACTTGTAGAGATCGGGTATCAGCTTCGGATCGGTTTCATTCCAGGTGGTCGAGAACAGCCAGCCGATGTGCGCGAACCAGAAGCCGCGTTGTCTCGGCGAGTGAACGTCGCGCTCGGTGTCCGAATACTTGTGGTGCCAGCGATGGTGGCTTGCCCACCACAAAACGCCTTTCTCGGCTGCGCTCTGGGCACCAACGGCAAGGAGAAATTGAAACAGCCGCGAGGTGCGGAACGAGCGATGGGCGAAGTACCGGTGGTAACCGGCGGTAACTACCACCATGCGCACGTAGTAGGCGGCGACGGCGAGCGCAAGGCCTGACCAGGACCAGCCAAGCAGCACGACCCCGATGAGGGCGGCGAGGTGAACGGCGATCAAGAGGACCGCATTCGTCCCGATTTTGAAGCGTGGTCGCGGAAAGACCGTCTGGCCGGAAGCGGTCAACGGAAGTGTGGGCGTGGTATCCATGCGAAGGATATGACCTGCCCCTCTTCAGAAACCTCCCATGACTTGGCCACGATTCTGTCAGCGCGATGGCCGACTCGACCGTCGGTGGCGGTTCCAGGGCGGAAGCAGTTTCTGTGGCCGAAGCGGCCCAAAAAAAATCCAACGCTCGGCCTGCGAGCCTTTCGGCCCTGACCGAAGCGTTGGCGTTGCATCCCTGAAGCTCAGTTGAGCTCTCAAGGAAAAGTTAGTCTATTCCTGCAAGGGCTGAGGGCCGGGCACGATGCCAGCGATATCAGGATCTTCTTCGGGGTCGAGCGGGTCCTGCGTCTGACGCTCAGACTGGCGCTGTTGCCGCCGCTCGGCCTTCTCCTTCTGCCGCTTCTGCCGAGTAATTTCTTTTCGTCGTTTCTCGGCTGCGTTGTTCGTGCCCGGTTTCACGCCTGTTGCTACCAGCGCTGCTTACGACCGCCACCGCCGCCGCCGAAGCCACCGCGGTCTCCGCCGCGACCGCCGCCACCGCCGCCGCCGCCAAAGCCGCCACGGCCACCGCTGTCGGTACGCTCGCGAGCTTCGCTGACCGCAATCGCGCGACCCTGGAGCTCTTTGCCGTTCAGGGTTTCCATGGCGTTCTGTGCACCGGCGTCAGTCGACATCTCGACGAACGCGAAGCCACGCGGGCGACCCGTGTCGCGATCGAGGACCAGCTTCACTTCCGCCACATCATGGCCGGTCGCCACGAATGCATCGCGGAGATCCGCCTCGGTGGTCGAATACGACAAATTGCCAACGTAAAGTCTCTTTCCCATCTTCTCTTCCTTCTGCAGGGTTGTTTTTCAGTCGACTACCCAGCAGCGGCACATGCCAAAGACGGGAGACGATCGATCGAGTGCCCGACCCGAAATCTCGAACCAGCCTCGAAACCGTTAGAATGAGCGCAGCCGCTTCGAAAGTCCAGCAGATTTGGCGCACTACCTCGTAGCCCTCTGGACGAAATCGGTCCGATTCCGAGTGCCAACGTGGGTCGGCGGTCGACTGCCATCTTGGACGAATGAATTGGGACCAAGGTGGGCAGAGCAACGGGTCAACCATGTGCGCTATATTTGCCTGAGCGGATCGGGTCAAACGCCGGCGAGCGGCGAAAGCCACAACTTGATCTAGGATTGGGCCATGGCCCCAGATTGCCCAGCGATCGCGCTCACGACGTCCTGGAAGGACGACGCTGTCCTCTTGGTGGGCGCGGTCGATGCCATTCGCTTGTGCCGTGAGGGCGGGTACGCGGCCCTGGACGCCGCGCAGGCAGTCGGCGCGATGGAGGATCGGCCCCGCATGCTTGACGCCCTCAGGGAATTCGTCGCACGGGCCAACTTGTCCAGTTCTCCGCCGTCCTCGCTGAACGACCTTCAGGTCGTCGAGCTCATCGCCAGTCGCATCCAAAGCCGCGATCTGGTCGCGATTCGCAGGAGCGGAGAAGCGTCCGCGCCGGGCGAAGCGGAGCAAGGCGCGAAGCTGCGGCGTTTGGTGCGCGACATCGAAACCAAGACGCGTGGACGTCTTGCCTACGTCGGCCGCCAGTACAAGTTGGTGGCCGACGCCCAACTGGCCAATCTCCCGGGCCGGGACAACTACCAAGTGGTTCCCCGCGACGAGGCTCGCGAGGTTTTGGACGGCATCGCAGCGCAGCCAGGGACGCCGAACGATCTCAAACCGCTTCTGGCCGAAGCCAACAGCGCCGTTTCGCGGGACTGGCGGGCACCGCTTAAGCCCGATGGATTGGTTCTCTTGCGCCGAATTCCGACCGTAGGCTCGAAGGCGCCGGAGGAAGTCCCGCCCATGACCCCGTCACAACTGCGCAAGGCCATGCTGAGCTGGATCAGCATCGACGTTGTCGGCGAGGACGACCAACCGTTGAGCGGGGTCGTCGACATGACGTTGACCGATGGCAGCCAGAAATCCTGGAACCTGTCGGAAAGCGGAACCTTCCGCCAGGATGATATCGAGCCCGGGACCATGACCTTGACGTTCAAGGAAGGCCCATAGGCCGAAGACCTGTGCTCAGCGCAACAGCAAGGTCACCTCGTTCGACTGAATCCGGCCGAGCCACACGTTTGCGAGCTTGCGCTGCTGCTCGGTTTCCTCGTCGAAGCAAGTGTCGAATTCGCTGGTCCAGATCACACGCGCCTTGTACTCACCGGCGGGCACCGTCTCGAAGCGATAGGGCCCCCAGCTTGCCTCGAAGCCCTCGCCCGACTTCTTGAACTTCACCACCCCCATCTCGAGGTCGCGGCCGGGCTGGACGCTCTTGAAGAGACGGCAATGAACCGTGTTGTCGTATTTCATGATAGAGCGCGAGTCGAACGCTTTCACGCGCTTGCCAGTCGATGACACGATTTCGAGGCGGCTGGGCTGCAGCTCGCCGTCGCAAAGCGCCGAGCGCGGGACGGACGAACGGTTGACGAGCATGGCCTTGAGCTCCGGCCCATTGCCGGACAGCCGGATTTCGAATGGATCCTCGTCGTTCATCTTGGTCTCCTTGGTCGACTGCGCGGTGGGCGAAGCCGCACGCTTGGCTGGAGGCGCGGCATACACCGCATTCAGAGATATCCCGGCGACCAGGGCCGCGCAAAGCGCTGTCTCAGTCAGGATCCCTGAGTAAGACAATCGAGTCATGTTACCTCGTCGAAGCTTGCGATTCGGTGATGGTGGGCGGATGGTCTGAAATGCAAGAAGCGGTAGCCGTACTCGACGCTGTGGCAGCCGAGGTAAGCGCCGCTGCCCGCATGCACGAGGGGATGGAATCGCTCTTCGCCTCGTGCAATCAGGACCGGCCCCATGCCGTCGCGAAGGTAGTAAAGTCCGCGCCGCGACGTCGAGACCAAGAGGTGAAAGTGGCCGGCATTGTCCTCGTCGAAGCTCAATTCCCTGAGCTCGCCCCGCAACAGCAGCTGATCCATGGGCAGGACGTCGACCTGGCTGGCCTTGGGAGCGACCGTCACCAGATGCAAGGCACGTCCGCGCGGCCCGTCCCGGAATGCCAAGCGGGCCCGACGACGGATGGGATCGATGTCGCAAAGCACGGGGGTCATGCGTGTGGTGTGGGGCTTTTTCCGCTCCTGGGAGACACCGTCCAAGGAAAGCCGGTCGTAGATGGCGCCTTGCCAAGGGGTCACCACGTGAACGAAGTCGCAGTCGACGCGGATGGCCGGCGGAATGGGCGTCGGCGGGACCTGGTGGCGAAAGCGCCGCTCGAGCCCGCTGGCGGTGAAGTCGCAGGCGTCGATGGCGCCGTCCGGCTTTTGGAAGAAGACCGTCAAGCGATCGTCGTCGTCGTAGCAAGCGGAAGGAAGCAGGCTCCGCCCCGTCGGCAAGGGGCAAGAGAGTCCGACGGGGTCGATGCGGCCGCGGAAAACCCGATGCGCGAACAGGTGCGTCGGGCTGGTGGAGAGGATCCATTTGACGAAGGTCGGCTCGAACGAATCCGTCGTAAGAAAGCGCGCGGCCGCAAAGAAGGGCGGCGTCGGACCGTCCCACCTCACCCCGGAGGCGGGCGCGCCGTCGATGCGTTCGGAGTACCAGGCAGCAAGAGGTCGCTGGGCGTTGTGTTGGCGCAAGACCGTGATGGCTTCCGTCTGCGCATCGCCGCCTCGAAGCAGTAACGTTAGCCCCTCGATGACGGGCGCATCGCACAGGGGTGCAAGGCAATGCAAGGGCGCTGCGGTCACGACGACGGGCACGGACGGCGAGCGGGCCAGAACGCCCGAGGCTTCATCGGCGTAGACCGCCTTGATCTCGAATTGGCCGGCCGGCAAAGCGTAGTGGTAGGCCGCTAGGTCGAGCTCCCAGTCCCAGCGGCCCCCCGCCGGGAGGTCTTCGAGTAACGGCGTCGGATCGATTCGGCCCGACGACATCATTTCCTGGCGGGTGAGACCGTTCATCCGCCGGACGAGCGCGCCGCCAGCCCGGTAGACCTCGATGGACAGCGCTTGGGTGAGGTCGTAGGGCCCCGGCAGACGGTAGGCAACCGCCGAGTCGTTGACCAGTGCCAGACTGATCTTCAGACTCTCGAGTGTGCTGGCCGAGGGGTTCTTTACCGAAAGTTCCAGTTTCATTCGTCGTGCCTGACCCCAACCTAGGTGGAATCATCGGGCATGCCGGCCTGGTCGATATCCCAGCCGCGCAGCTTCAAATTGCACTTGCCGCAGAAGTGCGGGGTGTAAAGGCCTGGACGGTGATGGGCGTGCGCACAGCTGCTGCTGGAATAGCTCATGGTGCAGTTGTGGTCGGCTTGGTCGTGATCGTCAGGTTGACTGCCGCCCGCGTGTTCCCAGTGTTTGAGCCAAAGATTGTGGCCCATCTCGTGCGAGACCACGTAGTACACCTTATCGGGATCCTTCTGATCGGCGAAGATCGTCGAGTCCGGCAAGCCGATGGAAAAGCTCCAGGTGACGTAGCTCGCATCGAGCACGGTGCTGTCGCCTGGAGGAGCCTTGAGCAAGGTGACCGGGCGGTGGGTGAGAAACTCGATGACCACGAATCCGGTGGGAAAGTCCTTGCGGATGTTCGCCGAGAGCTGTTCGCGAAGCACGTAGCAAATCTTCTTCCAGTAGTTGTCGCTGGTGAACGTCTTGAGGGCGGTCCGGTAGTCGGCGGCGTTCAAGGAGCCTTGCTTCGGCAGATCCACGCCGACCAAGGCGTCGTCGAGCAGCTTGATGTCCTTCTTCTTGTGATCGGTATTGTCCGCGACGATTTGCTTGTATTGGCTCTCGGTCAGAACGTCGCTCATCTTCTTGGTCGCGATGGCACTGACGTCCATGTCGAGGTACGCCTTCTTGAACTCGTCGGCAATCTCAGCCCACTCGTGCGAGTTCGTGCGCGGCGGCCAGGTCACTTGCAGGGCCACCTTCGCGGTTCGCCAAATACGAAGCGTGCCGCTTTCGCTGTGAAGGCGTGTCGCCTCGTCGGTCACGCCGTGGAAAGACTCGAGCGCGGCCTTGTTGGGAAGCCCGGTGAAGTCGAGCTCCGCTTTGATGCGATAGTCGTCGCCCGCCACGTTCGAGGGACGGAAGTAGAAGCCGGCGTTGCCCACGCGCTTGGCGAATTTCGCGGCGTCCACGCATGCCCTGCTGAAGATGACCTTCTGGCCAGCGTCCTTTTCCACCTTGTACGGCGCGTAGGAATCATCCAGGAGCGCCGGCACGAACCAGTTGGTGTCCGGCGTGTCGCGAATACCGAGGTAGTCCTTGGGGCAGTTGTCGCCCTTGGTTCCATTGCGACCATCGTTCAGCTTGAGGCACTTCTCCACATAGGTTCGCGTCTTGCTCGGCTCCGCCGGTGTACTCGTGTACTGAACCGTCAAGTCCTCGTCCGGATCGGTGAAGCGCCAGTTGATCCGTGCCGGCCCGACGGCGGCCGGGGCTGCCGTCTTCGCATCGGCCTTGTTCTTGAGAAAAATCGTGGCTTCGATGGGAACGAGCGGCCGGTTGAGCCGCACCTTCTCCTTGTCGCCTTTGCTCTCGGTAAATTCCGCTTTCGATTCGTAGGTCAGAGCCTCGACGAAAATGCGTGACTCTTTCGTCGGATCCGTAAGCCCATCGCCATCGAGGAAGACGCGCCTGTTGTCCCCCTTTTCCAGCGCCTTCTTGAGGTCGTCCGTAATCTTGGGGTCGTATTTCGCGTAATCGAGCTGGTGCATCGATTTGTGATTGGCCTTGTAGCGAATGACCGCGCGGTCGAGGTAGCTATCGGTGTCCTTGCCCACGGGGCCGCCGTAGTACCCCAGAGTGTTCAGCTTGAACTGAGTCCAGGCCTTCTCGTCGCTCTTCGGTGGCTCGGCCTCGTCCGCGGTCCAAGGGCCCTGGCGCAACTCGATGGAATGGTACAGAACCTTGAACGTCGCCTGGTCATTGTGCTTGTCCCCGTCGGTCAGGCGCACGGTGTACGGGCTGTAGAGGGGATGAATCAGCGCATCCTTGAGCGCGCCGTCCGGACAATTGGCTTTGCCATCCCAAAGGATACTGTGAGCACCATCGATCTTCTCGCTGTCGTCGAGCTTCCGCTTGAAGATGGGATTCTTGTCGTAGTACGGACTCGTGATCTCGAGGGTGATATCCTTCGCTGAGAGCCCCTCGATCCGATACTTGATTTCCAGCGACTCGGGCCCCGGCGCGAAATGATCGTCCACCTGGATGAGATGCAATTGCTTGGGGGTCAAATACAAGTAACGGTAGGTCGCTGAATCGTAGATAGGGCATTTCGCGGCGCCGCCCTGCCCGCCCGAATGGCACAAGTCGCCCGCCGGCTCCTTCAGCGGCTCCTCGCCGGGATCGTAGAACAGCAACTCCATGCGACGGTTCTTCTGACTCTTGAAGTTGTCCTTTCCCGGCATGTCGATGGGGTGGTACTCGCCGCACCCGATGCTCTTGTGACCGGGGTACAGCCACTTCACCTCTCCGCGCATGGAAGCGAGACCATCCACGTCGGTGTTGCACAGCTCCGCCAGGCGCAGCATGTACATCGTGAAAAAGGCTCCCCAGGTTTCCTTGCCCACGTCGCCGTCCACGCCGATGGCGTAACCTTCGTCGAAATCGCTGAACGCTTTTTGGAAGGCCTTGGTGGCCTCCTTGGTGCCGGTGTCGATGGTGTCGCCGGTCGAGTCCGTGTGGCACGGCCAACTCTTCCAGCGCGCCACCCAGCGCAGGATGTGTTTGATGTCGTCCGGCTTGTGGTGATCCTTGGCCAGCGTGACCCAGTCGTCCTTCTCGCCCAGAAGCACGTGAAGCACGCTCTGCGAACGCCATTTCGACAGCTTCTCGTTGCCAGCCGAATCGCCCGAGGTATCCGTGTGCCCGGCCAGCATCAGCTTCTGGTCGGGGTTGTCCGCCGCCTGCAAATAGGCGGCGCGGATGACCGAAAGCCCAGCGATGCGGTCCTGATCAGGGGTGCCTGGCTCGTCCTCGGACTCGGCATCCGGCATCATGACGGCGCTGGCGAAGTGAAAAAGGACGTCTTCAATCTCTATCCAATGCACCCTCAGCCGACGGACGCGAAAACGGTGCTTCTGACCGGTGTCGCACTTGAAATCCTTGCCGAAATCACGCGGGGTGACCTCGATGGCGTCGTCCGGCGAAGGCTGGGGATTGGGCATCGGTTGAGCAAGCGTAGCCCCGCCTAGGTACCCAAGGCAACGTCTGTGCCGAAGTTTGCTAGCCCGCCTTATTCATTAGCCGTACCAAGTTCAAGGCCCTGCGGGCTAGGCAACCGCGTGGGGAGCCGCCGAGCTTTGCTCGGCGCGGACCATCGCGCGCGGCCGAGCGTAGCGAGGGGGCGGCAGGGCGGGGGGCAGGTGCCGCGGGTTTGGAAACCCTCCCAGGGTTTCCATGTACACAACGAGCTGGCGCATTTCAGGAAGTACCAGCCACCATGCTAGGCTTCTTGCGCCGTGTGATGTGAAGACACGCTAACCACCAACCTTAGGATCTCCTATGGCACTACTCGGACGCGACACCCTGGTCACGGGCCCCTTGCCCGACGGG
>CAZTTW010000050.1:0-12652 GCA_964616265.1 uncultured Myxococcales bacterium
GGTGGACTAGGCGGGGAAGGAGGCTCTTCAGGCGACCGGGCCGCGCTGTGCATGAACACTGAAAGGTCACGACTGGCGATGACCGGATGCGGGCGCAGGTGCCTGCCGATGGAATCGATCCGAGCCGCACCTAGAGCAGCAGCGACGCCCACGACGAGGGCTGGAAGGATCAATCGGCGCGCGCGCAGCCTTGCCTTGGCGCGGGCTTGCGCCGGGGCGATGGCCCTGGGCGTGGTATCGATGTCGTCGATCGCCTCTTCGATGGTGCCCCCAGTGGAGCTCTTCCACACGGAGGCGGTCGGGTTCCTGTCGGGCAGCGGGGCCGTGAGACTCTCCACTTGTGTTGGTCCTTCCTCGAACTCCGCAGAGGAGCCTTGGCGGCGGACGCCCAAGCGATCCAGATCGCCGTCCAGCACCAGGAGATGCTCCGCAGCGGCCTTGCGGAAGAGGTCCGCGGCCTCGCGGCTCGCGAACATCGCCACGCCTAGGTTGCCATTGCTGGCGCCCGCGGGTTTGGCCACGCCTCCCAAGTCACGGGCAAGTCCGGACGCCAACGTGAAGAGCTCGTTCACAATGGGTACCTTGGCGGCACTTCCCAGGCTGGCCAATTCGTCCGTGTACCTTCCCGCAGCCCACAGTGCACCCGTGGTACACCCCTCGCTGATTTCCCTCACGAACCGCTGCGAGCAGTCGCGAAGAACGCGATTCCTGGCGTCATAGCCAGCTCGGTTCGCCGCGGCGTAGCGCTGGATGCCCTCAAGCGCCTGTAATGGCCTGACTGACGATTGCGCGGAGAACAGGACCAAGTGCAGCTCTGCGGGGCAGGCGATCCGCAGAGCATGGGGAGCCGCCTCCTTCGTGCGACAGATTTGCACCAGCCCGCCGTAAGTGGCCGCCAGTAAGTCTGCGCCCGAGCCATTCTGGCCCAATGCCGCGCGATGGCCCTCCGTCGCGGTGGCCAAAATAAGCGATTTGCGACCGTCGAGCGGCAAACCAAGCGTCTCGAGCAGCGCAGCCGCCGTTGCAACCGCTGTCGCAGCGCCCCAGCCAAGGCCGCAAGGTCTCCCCTTTTCGTGCGGGTCATCCAGGGTAATGGACACCGAGGCCGCCGGCAGCGCCGTGAGTATCTCGCCCAGCCTGACGTGTGCCTGCTTCATGACCTCGGCGACGACGCTGGACATGACGTCAGCTCGCGGCCCGACCTGGGCCCTTGCGTAGCGAGTAATCGCTGCCACTACTGCGCAGCTATCCCCTGCGTCTGCGAATTCGCCTATCAGTGACACCCTGCCGGGTGCAAGGATGACCGGAGGCATGGCTGGAAGGTCGCGACGGCAACCTACGGTCGCCGCGTGTTGATCGATCGATCGACTCTCCTTGAGCGACCCTCTTTGCCGTTGCACAAGACTTGATTCGGAAAACATCGGTATGGCCTTGTTGAATGGCGCTTCGGATCTGTGACCCTAGTCGAAAACATTCGGCGCTTTCGTGACGGTTCTGCTTACCTTCTGTTGCGATTTCATCGTCCAGAACGATGCCGAGCTGCCCGCGCCATGCGACGACTCGTGCGAGGGCGCTCAGCTCGCCTCGCAGAATCCGTAGCTGCAGACGGGCGCCGAGGCGGGACAATCAGTGGCGCGTTGGCAGGCCGTGCAGCGCGTGGCTCGTTGGCGACCTTCGTCTGTCAGGTTGTGCACGTAGTCCAGAGCCATTAGCACGTCGGAAATGATCCTTAGGGCCAGCGGAAGAGTGAACGCAGCCTGTCGGGCTTCGCGTGTCCGAGGTCGCCCGGCATAGTAGCCAAGAAGACCTCGGCCATACCTCCCGTGGCCAAGCGACGTCATCGCAACGTTGCCTCACGGCGGTCGCGCAACAGTTACTGAGCTGTAACCGCGGGCAGCCGGCCAATCGATTACTCTGCCCTCAGCCAGGGAGGTTCAGCATGGCCCATGTCACGCCCAAACGCAGCGAGAACGATTCGAGCGTGGTCCCCTCGTCACAGCTGGTCGACGTCGAAGGCGAGAGCGAATGCGCGGATTTCGAGCTTGACGTAATTTTGCGCGGCCTGGCCCTCGATCGGTGGTTCGCGACAGCGGACAAAGACATCCCGATCTGGGCGTTTTAGGCAAACACCTCTCGGAGTAGTTCCATGCCAAAGCCGGTGGCCGAAGGTCTCGTCTCTGATCGGCCCGAGCGTCGGCTCGTGAGCCTGAGTGCATCCATTGAAAATCCCGTCGGTCGAACCTTCGCCCGCCTGATTACCGAGCCCGTCGAACGGTTGCTCTCGCTGTCGGCCCTCAATCGCATTTACTCGGATCTCGCGCCCGAGTCGAACGAATCGACGTTCTTCGCGACGGCGCTTCGTCGACTTCGTGTCGGCTACGACCTTGCGCCAGAAGATCTTGCGAAGATTCCGACCGTCGGACCGCTTGTGGTCGTTGCCAATCACCCGTTTGGCGGCCTTGACGGCTTGATGATGGGCGACATCTTGACCCGCCTGCGCAGCGATTTTCGCTTGCTTGCGAACCGCTTCCTTCACGAGATTCCGGAATTGCAGCCGTGGGTGTTGCCGCTCGATGCATTTGGTGGGCGCGAGGCCCACCGCCGCAACCTGGCGTGGCTGCGCCAGGCGATTCGCTGGCTCGAACAGGGAAATGCGCTCGGCGTTTTTCCGGCCGGAACGGTTTCGCACCTGCAGTTGCGCAAAGGCTACATCGCGGATCCGGCGTGGCACACGACGGTCGCGCGGCTGGTGCGGAGAACCGGCGCGACGGTGTTGACCATGTTCTTCGACGGTCGCAACAGCATGACGTTCCAGCTTTCCGGTCTCATTCATCCGAAGCTGCGAACTCTTCTGCTGCCGTCCGAGATGCTCAAGCGCCAGCAGTCAACGGTGGCGGTGCGCATCGGCCGTCCCATTGCGCCGTTCAAGATCGCGCGCTACGTGGACGACCGAACCCTCACCAGTTACTTTCGCTTCAAGACCTATATGCTCAAATGGCGCGACAGTCCGATCCGGCCACGCTTCGCCGCCCGCGCTCCAGATGTGGCGCCAGAGCCGGTCCTGGCTTCTCGCTCCGCGGACGCGCTGGCCGCCGAAGTGGCACGTCTTCCGCCGCATGCGCTGCTTGCGGAGCAGGGAAAGTTCCAAGTCTTTCTCGCTACCGCGGCGTCGATTCCGTCGATTCTCGTCGAAATCGGCCAATTGCGCGAGCGCACGTTTCGTTCGGTGGGCGAGGGCACCGGCAAGGCATGCGACCTCGACCAGTTCGATGGGTACTACCAGCATCTGTTCCTGTGGAACACGGCTCGGCACGAGGTCGTCGGCAGCTACCGCCTGGGAAGTGTGGATCGCATCCTCGCCACACGCGGTGAACGCGGGCTCTACACGAGCACACTTTTCAAGCTCAAGCCCGGCCTCGTCGAACGCCTGGGACCCGCGATTGAGCTCGGTCGCTCCTTCGTTCGCACGGAATACCAGGGCCAACCCATCCCGCTCGCGCTCCTGTGGCGGGGAATCGGAGCGTATCTCGTGCGCAATCCGACGTACAAGGTACTGTTTGGCCCAGTCAGTATCAGCAAAGAGTACGCGGCGCTTTCCCGACGACTGATGGTCGAGTTTCTCGGGAAGCGCTTCGGCCACCAGACGCTCGCAAGTTTCGTGCGTCCACGCAATCCGCCCAAAGATCGCTTGACCCGGGCAGAGCGGGAAGCTTTCAACGAAGTTGTGCGAGATGCGGATGATATTTCGGCGCTCGTGTCGGAAATCGAAGCAGACGACAAAGGCATGCCGGTCTTGTTGCGGCACTATCTCCGGCTCAACGCCTGCCTTCTCAGCTTCAATCTCGACGCCAGTTTCGGCAATTGTATTGACGGCTTGATTGTCGTGGATCTACGAACGGCAGAGCCCAAGCTGCTTCGCCGCTACTTGGGGGACGAAGGCTACGAAAGCTACAAGAGCGTCGCAGGCAGCACGACGGTGCTGCCTGCGCGAACGCGCTCGTGACGGTCAATTCTCGACCGGAACCTTCAACTCGAGCGCAATGGCGTTGACCGCGTCGCGGACCGTGAGCAGGGTTTGCGTGTCCGAGACCTCCAAGGTCGTGCCGAAGATTTCTTCGATTTCGTAGAGCATTTCGGCGACGGCCAGTGAATCGATGCCGAGATCTTCGCGCAGACGACTGTCGAGGGACACTTGCTCCGCGACGATGTGATTGTCGACCTTTTGCGCGATGATGGTTGCGAGCTTGGAGTGGATTTGGTCAGTTGTCATTGGATCACCTCTTCAGGATGGCGTAGAACGAGCACGGCATTTTGGCCGCCGAACGCAAAGGAGTTCTTGAGGGCGAAGCGGATGTCCTGGCGTCGCGCCTGGTTGGGTACGTAGTCCAGATCGCAGGCGGGATCCGGCGTCTCGTAGTTGATGGTCGGAGGCACCACTCCGTCGCGAAGGGTCAGCAGCGTGGCCACGAGCTCGAGCGCCCCCGAAGCGCCCATGGTGTGTCCGAGCATCGATTTGTTGGCGGTGATGGCAACACGCTCCGCTCGCCGCCCGAGCGCCATGCGGATGGCACGGGATTCGGTCTCGTCATTCAATTTTGTGGACGTGCCATGCGCATTGACGTGGTCGACGTCGTCCGGAGAGATCCCGGCCGAGCGAATGGCTTGGCAGATGGCGTCGCTTTGTCCTTGCGAGTCGGGCGCCGTCAGGTGGTTGGCATCGCTGGTAGTGCCATAGCCCGCGATCTCACCCAGCAGGCGGGCACCGCGCCGACGGGCATGCTCGTACTCTTCGAGCACCAGCATGGCTGCGCCTTCGGAAATGACCAGGCCGTCACGGCCCGAATCGAAGGGGCGGCAGGCGCGCTCGGGGGCGGGGTTGCGCGACAGCAAGCGGAGATTCGCCCAGCCTCCAAGAACGCTGCCACAGATGGGGGCGTCGGCACCGCCGGTAAGAACTACGTCGTCTTGGCCATGCTGGATGCGAAGGAAGGCTTCGCCGATGGCGACCGCGCCGGAAGCGCAGGCGGCTGCAACGGTAAATTGGCTGCCAGCAAGCTTGTAGTGAATCGACAGATTGCTGGACAGAGAGTTGAACATGTTGCGCGGAACCGCCAGCGGGTGCATTTTTCGCCAGCCGCGGGAGAAATAGGAACCGAAGACGTCTTGCAAGCCCTGCATGGCACCGAAAGCCGTCCCCACGACGACTGAAATGCGACGTTTTTCGTCGGCCGCGGCGCCAAGCCCCGAGGCCTCGAGCGCCAGTCCGCCAGCGTGAAGACCGATATTCGTAAAGAGGTCATTGCGACGGAGTGTCTGTTCCGAGAGGAAGGGCGTCGGCTTTGGGTCGTCCACTTGACCCCCGATGCAGACCGGAAAGTCGGAGGTGTCGACGCGCGTGAGGGTGCCAATGCACGAGCGGCCGGCTTGCATCGCGGACCAGAAGTCATCCACATCGCTGCCGTGCGGTGTAACGATGCCGATGCCCGTGACGACGACGCGGCGGCTCGGGGAGTGGTACGGGGTAACTGTCATGGACCCACCGTACTGAATCCCACCTCGAGATGGCGCTAACACTTTGGTAGCGATACGAAGGCGGTTCGATGACGTTCGAGTCGCGTGGCTTCGCAGTTGCCCAACCGTTGCTTGTGGAAGCTACGAGCTCGCGGGAGGGTAGAGGCTTGCGCATCGGCCCACACGGCGGCAACATGTAGGCCATGCCAACCAAAGCCAAGAAAGCAGCCAAAGCCAAGAAGCCAATCAAAGCCCAAAAGCCGATCAAATCCAAGAAGACTGTCGGCAAGTCAAAAGTGTTCACCAAGAAGGCAGTCAAGAAGGCGGTCAAGAAGGCGGTCAACAAGGCGTTCAAGAAGGCGGTCAGGAAAGCCGTCAAGAAAGCTGTCAAGAAGGCGGTCCAGAAAGGCGGAGAGGGCATTCGCATCGACCCAATTGCGCCGACGGAACAGCAAGATGCTCAAGTTGGAGCCCAGCCCGATCAGGCAGCTGATGATCCCGTGAGGATGGGCGCTCCTCAGCAGGACCCGAGCTGACTCGATTGCCGCGTTACGTGCCCGCTACGATCGAGAGGGAGACAGACGCGTATGCCTGGCTCTCACGGGGTTTTGCTGGGTTGTTGGTAAGTTGTTGCTAAACTGTAAATAACCCAGCGTTCGCAGTCCCTTACGCTTAGGGGATGCGACTCGCAGTCCTCGATCTCGGTTCCAACTCCTTCCATGCGCTGATTGCGGATGTAGGGCTCGGCGGGAGGCTTGAGGTGATCGAGCGCGCCAAGCGGATGCCCAGGATTGGCGAGGCCATCTTTCGAACCGGCCATTTTTCCGCTGCCACGCTCGAGAGCGCTCTACGCGCAGTGGGTGAGCTCGTCCCGGTGATTGAACGGAACGAACCGCAGGCCGTGCTCGCGGTGGCGACTAGCGCGGTTCGCGAGGCGCGCAATGGGCACGCATTTGTTGCCAAGGTTCGCTCGCGCTTCGGCATCGACGTCCAGGTCATTTCGGGCGACGAGGAGGCGCGTCTTGCCTATGCGGGCATGCGCGCACACATGGGCGACCGTCTCACTAATCGCGCCACGCTCTTTGATCTCGGAGGAGGATCGCTCGAGGTCGTGCTGGGCGATGGCAGTCGCATCCTTCACACAGCTTCGGCGCCACTCGGCGTTCTGCGCGCGGTGGCTGAGCAGCCGTCGTCGGATCCGCCCTTGCCGATTGACCTGCGCGCCATCGAGCGCTGGGCGTCGAGGCGCGTGGCCGCGTTGATGCGTCCGTTCCGAGGGCACGACCTTGGCGAGGTCGTGCTTTGCGCGGGAACTGCTCGCGTGCTGCGCTCCGTGGCGCGCGCTCTCCGCTTACTGCCGGCGTCGGGCGAAGGTTCCAATTGTCTGAGCCGAGACACGCTTCGCCTGCTCATCGAGCGGTTGGCCGCGCTACCGCTGGCGGCCCGACGTGATCTCCCCGGCATGAAACCCGACCGAGCGGATCAAATCATCCACGGAGCCATCATCCTGGCCTCGGTGCTGGACATCGTCGGCGTTCCTCGAGCACGCGTCTGCCGTGCCGCCCTACGCGAAGGTGTGATCCTGGAGCACGCGCGACGCCAGTGGTCTGTCGCAGCCTGATGGCGCAGGCCTCGTGAACATCGAGGGCAAATCCCGGTCGTGCGTCGACCGGGAGCCCGCACAGCCTTAGTTGATGTTCAGGTTCGCCGCCTCGTCGAGGAGCTGCGTGGCACGCTCGGTGAAGGTCTTGGCTTGCTTGGTTACCGACCTCGGAAGCTCGGCCCGTATGATTTCTAGTCGGCGGACGTTGCCTGTCCCAGGGCCGCGCGCCCGCGCGCTACGAGAGTGACGGGCTTGCCGGCCAGAAACTCCGCGTGCAGCCGGCGCATGGTTGCTCGGGCGGACGCTGCCTCGTCCGTTGCGGCGTCCGCAAGTGCATGCTTGCCACGCGCCCGGTCGACCTTCGCCTGTTTGTCGAACCACTCGCCCAGAACGTGCTGATCATGAATGACGCCGATGAGATCCTGCAGGGCCTTCCAAGGCTTGGTGGCGGTCGACTCGAAGTTTCGGATCTGGCCCCAGACCTCAACGGCATAGCGCACGCGGCGCGCCCGGCGGCGCAGGGCATGCAACGTCTCTGCGTCGAGTTGTGTGCCGAGCTTCGCGAAGCCTTCGTCGAGGAACTGAATCTCGCGTGTGCTCGTGGCGGCAAATCGTTCACAGACGACGGACGGAGGAGGGCCGCCGCGGCTTATCAAGACTGCTAAATCTTTGCGCAGGCGCGAGATCTCCAAGTCGAGAAGATTCTCGACCATTTGGCTGCGGTTGCGGCGACGGGCACTGGCGAGTCGGTGGCGCAGGAGCTTCTGCTCCTCGCTTCGCGCCGGCAAACTCCTCAGGCGTTCATCGTACGATTCCAGCAAAACGTCAAAATCGCGGCTGCTTCCCGCGGTGCGCGTCAACTCGCGCAACAGTCTTCGCGCGCGCTCGGCGCGGTTGCTATCGGGCTTTGCCACGAGCAAGGGCAGGGCGACGCGCAAACGCCGGCCCGAAACACGCAACTGATGGATCGATTCCTCGTCTCCCGTCAGGGCAGATGGAAAGTGCCGAAAGAGCCCACCCACTTTTCGTTTGAGCAAAGTGCTCGCCAGCCGGTTGTTGCCGTCCGCCCTCAGCGTCGGGCCCGCCGCCGGAGCAGAGGCAAGCGGCGTCGCAGCCACGGCAGCGAATTCTCGTGGTTGCAGCAGAGTTGTCGACATGTCGCGGGACTATAGCGCAGGTTGGGAAAGTACTGCTGCGCGTTCTCACTGGTCGACGACGCCGCCTGACGCGAGTGCCTCGTCCTCGACGGCCGAACGTTCGCGTTACGTGCGTAATCGAAGTCGTAACAGAAGGTTCGACCAGTTGTGATGGTAGCCGTTCACCGCTGAGCTAGAGCCAACCCGGTCCGTGAGAATTTGGGGCACTTCTGCCCAGAAGGGGAAAGGCCATGCGCGCAAAGCAACAGTTTCTCGCACGCGGAATTTGTTTCTATTCACTCACCGCAATCACAATCATTCAAGGACAGGGCTCATTGGCGTCTGCCGAGGAACTCGAACTCTCAGCTGAGGGTGTGAGCTTCGAGCCGGCAAGTCGAGCAGCCCATTTTCTGCCCGGGGTCCTCGACGCTGAGATCGATTCCGGGGCGACGGCCGTGGGCGCCGGTTGGGCCGGCTACGACAGTGCCACCAAGAATCCGGTCGCCAACGCAACTGCAGAGGCGTGGGTTGTTCCGCGGCTAAGCTTTACGGCGGGCTTCGGCTCAACCACACAGCCGGGGGAAGTTCGCCTGCGGGCGCAAGGAGGCGTCCGCGTGATGCTATTCACTCAGCGTCGCGCGGGCATCAATGTGGTGGCTGGCTTTCTCTACCGCCAAGACCGATTTGCCGACGAGGAAGGAATGCTCGAATGGTCTGCCATGTTCAGTCGCCGGTTCGGCGCCACCTTAGCGATGGCCAATTTCATCTATGCTCAGGACGGCGAGGGCGATGACCACGAGGGAGAGATCCGCGCGGCTTGTGTGCATGACTTCGGAACGCGATTGCACGCTGGCTTCGACGGGCGTATTCGCTCGTCTCTTGGATCGAGCGATCCGCATCGCGCGGAGCACTCGAATCCGACTCTCGAATTCAATGCCGGACCTCTGCTCGCCTACTCCCTAGGACAGTTCGCTCTGATGAGCGAGATGGGAGTAAGCGGTCAGAAGGTCGATCGCCTGAGCACTGGCGTTTTGGTGATGGGCGGCGTCGCCGCTGCGTTTTGATGGATGTCTGAACTGCAGGGGGAAACCAATGCGTACTGTTTTGGCAAATACTCTGTTTGTCTTGGGAACCTCGATCCTTTGGGTGGCCTGCGATCATGCCTCCGAGCCCGAGTCGTCCACACCGCCCCTCGCGACGACGAGGAACGCCGTGGTACAGAGTGAGATACCCTCAAGCCCGCTGGCCGAAGGCCAGCTCCTCCCGACCGGCGCTCGCATCACGCCCGACGCGACGCCGGGCGCAGTCTCTCAAGTACTGAATCCCGATCTTGCTGCGCTGCCGGGTCAACTTGTCGATCACGCGGTTACCACCGCGCTCAGTCTCGACGGGAAGACCCTGCTGATTCTGACTAGCGGGTACAACGCGGTGACCAAGCCGGACAGCAGCGGCGACTTCGTCCCCGCGCTGTCCAACGAGTACGTTTTCGTCTACGACGTTACGCAGTGGCCGCCTCTCAAGCGGCAAGTGCTGCAAGTTCCGAACACCTTCGTCGGCATGGCCTGGAATCCGCACGGCGCCGAGTTTTACGTGAGCGGTGGTGTGGACGACAACCTGCACATCTTCCGTCTCGCGGGCGCCACGTTCAGCGAGGCGACGCCGGCGATCCCATTGGGACACAGTGCCGGGCTCGGCCTCGCGGTTCCGCCTACCGCTGCAGGACTGGCGGTCGACGGCTCAGGGAAGCATGTGGTGGTAGCGAACTACGAAAATGACTCGGTCAGCATCGTCGATCTGGCGACAGCGACGGTGACGGAAGTCGACTTGCGCCCGGGCAAGGTCGATAGCGCGCAATCGGGACACGCCGGCGGCGAATATCCGTACTGGGTGACGACCAAGGGGACGAAAGCCTACGTGAGCAGCCAGCGCGATGGTGAAGTGGTGGTGATGGATATCGCCTCGGCGAAGGTCAAGGGACGCATTCCTGTCGGAGCGCAGCCGAACAAGATGCTGCTATCCGCGGACCGGCAGCTGCTTTTCGTCGCCAATGGCGGTGCAGATACCGTGTCGGTCATCGACACTCGAGCGGATCGCCTGATCGAGACGTTCCAGGTGACTGCACCGCGGGCGATCCTGTCGAATCCGCGAGGATTCACTGGCGCGAACCCCAATAGCCTGGCGCTGTCGCCCGACGGTCACACCCTGTACGTGACCAATGGCGGAATCAATGCCGTGGCGGTCGTTGAGCTCGGCCGGTCCCGAACCGACGACCATAGGGACGATGGGGACGGCGACCGCGACGATTCCGGGGTCAGTCACGTGGTCGGTCTGATTCCCACGGGCTGGTATCCCGAGTCCATCAGCCTGAGCGCCGACGGCCGTCGGTTTTTCGTGGTCAATGGAAAGGGCTTACCCGGTCCCGGCTGCATCGATGTGGCCAGCAATACGACCTATGACTCGTGCTGGAATGGGAACGAGTATGCGTGGCAACTGGAAAAGGCTGGCTTCCTGTCCGCACCTGTTCCGAGCGGAGCGGCCTTGGCGCGTCTGACCCTGCAAGTGGCTGCCAACAATCACTTCCCGACGGGCGAGCGCTCCTTCGAAGAACAGCGTGTGATGGCGTTCCTGCGCTCGCGCATCAAGCACGTCATCTACATCATCAAGGAAAACCGCACCTACGATCAGGTGTTAGGCGATTTGCCGCGCGGAAATGGCGATCCGTTACTGACCTTGTTCCCCGAGGCGACGACGCCCAACCATCACGGTCTGGCCAGCCAATTCGTGACCCTGGACGCGTTCCAGGACACGGGTGAGACCAGCGGCGTGGGGTGGAATTGGACGATGTCGGCACGAACCACCGATTCAGTCGAGAAGACACAGCCGCCGAACTACGCCGGGCGCGGACTTGCGTACGACTGGGAGGGTACGAATCGCAACATCAACGTGGGCCTTGCCACGCTCGCCGAGCGTCTGGCTCTCAATCCGGTCACGCCGGCCGATCCGGATTTGCTGCCTGGTACCGCGGACGTCGCGTCCGGCGAGCCGGCCGAAGGCGAGGGTGCCGGCGAGTCGTATCTGTGGGATGCAGCCTTGCGCAAGGGGCTTTCGATTCGCAACTACGGCTGCTTTGGCGATCTGACGCGTTCGTCGGTGCCGGTCAGCAATCCCATCTTCATTCCGCTCGAACGTCAGCCGTTCACCACAGGCGTGCGCCAATTCTATCCCGCCAAAGCGGCGTTGCAAAATCGGTCGGATCTCTACTTTCGCGGGTTTGACAACAAGTACCCCGACTACTGGCGGTTCAAAGAATGGGAGCGCGAGTTTGACCAGTTCGTCGCGAACGGCGAGCTGCCAGCGCTCGAATTCGTGCGTTTTCCCCATGACCACTTCGGGTCGTTCTCCGACGCCATCGACGGGGTGAACACGCCCGAACGTCAGATGGCCGACAACGACTTCGCCATCGGGCAGTTGGTCGCCAAGGTTGCGGCGAGTCCCTACCGGGACAACACGCTTGTCTTCATCGTCGAGGATGACGCTCAGGACGGCCCCGACCACGTCAGTGCCCATCGCAGTGTTGCCTTCGTGGCGGGGCCGTACGTCAAGCGGGGCGCGGTCGTATCGGCGCCCTACAATACGGTCTCTATGGTGAAGACCATTGAAGAGGTCCTGGCGCTCGAACCGCTGAGCCTCAACGACGCCCTGGCGGCCCCCATTGCCGAGGTCTTTGATCCCTCGCTCTCACCGACGGCATTTGTCTACGCGGCGAAGGTCCCGGAGATCCTTCGTTCCACGTCGCTGCCGGTTCCGGCCGCCACCGCCAGCAACACCGTGGCTCATCCGGTCTCGATTGCTATGGTTGGAACGCGTCTGCACCACGGCGCCGCCTACTGGCAGCGGGTGATGCGTGGGCAGAACTTCGACCGTGAGGACGCTCTCGACACACCTCGGTTCAACCGAGCGCTCTGGCGCGGTATCATGGGCAATCGTCCGTATCCCGCAAGCAACAACTAGAGACAAGCAACACCCGAGGCGCATCTTCGACCGTCCGTCGAAGGTGCGCTTTGCTTTTCCGAGTCTGCATAGGGATCCCTTGCAAGAAAGTCGGCAAACAGCGGCGCAATCGACACAATTGCGACGACAAATCGTCATACAGGTAGCCGATCATCAAAGCCCGTGGAAGCTGAGTATTCTCCACGACGCAATCACGAGGAACGACGATGAGTCGGCAGGCGGCCGCGTTTTCGCCCGCGTCGGCGGCGACAGCGACCGCGACCGAGCCGTCCGTCGACCGCCTGCGCTCGGCACTCGGCATGGCGTCCGAGCTGGACATCGAGCGCTTGCCTTTCGTCGGCACCGATGCCACGGCAGGTGCCGAAGCGGAGTTGCAGGCTTCCGTACACGG
>CAZTTW010000051.1:0-12512 GCA_964616265.1 uncultured Myxococcales bacterium
TGAGCATGGTCTCGGGCCAGTGCACCCACGGCGCGAACATGAACTGCAAGGTGCGGCCGCCGAGATCCAGCACGGCGCCGTCGGCGATGATCTCGCAAGCGCTGGCAGGAACGCGCAGATGCGACGCCAGCAGATCCGCACACTTTTGGTTGGTGACGACCTTGGCGCCGGGAAAACGCTCGAGCGCCTCGGGGATGGAGCCGGAATGGTCTTGTTCGGCGTGGTGGCACACCACGTAGTCGAGCTTTGTCACTCCGAGGTCGGCGAGGTTGGCGAACAGGTGCTTCGACAGCCCTGGCTCGACCGTATCGATGAGGGCGACTTTGTCGTTTCCCTGGACAAGATACGCGTTGTAGCTCGTGCCGAGCGGCAGTGGAATCAGCGAATCGAAAAGTCGCCGGTCCCAGTCGATTGCGCCGACGGAGTAGACTCCGGGGCGGATTTTGCGTGGTGCCATTAGGGGGGTGCTCCTTGGCCTCTGGTCGGGAGGCCGCTAGGTCATGGGGATGAAGGCATCCTTGGAAATACCACAGACGGGGCAGCGCCAGTCATCCGGAATGTCTTCGAAAGCCGTGCCCGCCGGAATGCCATGCTCGGGGTCGCCGAGGGCCGGGTCGTACTCGTAGTCGCAGGCGGAACAGATGTATTTCGTCATGGGCGCCGCTTCCCTACCGCCTCGCCGTGAAAAGTTCAACAACCAGAGTCGGAATCACGGCCTCCATCTCCTTGATCAACGTGGAAGACAAGGTAGGGTTACCAGATGGAAACCTCGTCTCGAAAAGAGCGCGACCTCCTCGGTGAACGCGAGGTGCCAGCGTCGGCTCTTTGGGGAATCCATACCCTGCGCGCAGTCGAGAATTTTCCGCTCTCGGGGCGAAAACCGGCCGCGCCGCTGATTCATGCGTTCGGCCTGGTCAAGCAGGCGTGTGCGCGGACGAACCGCGAGCTCGGCGCCTTGGATGCGCGCCTGGCCGAGGCCATCGAGGAGGCCGCGGCCGAGATGGCGGCGGGCAAGCTCGACGAGCACATTCTTGTCGATGCCTTGCAGGGCGGGGCGGGCACGTCGCTCAACATCAACGTCAACGAGGTGTTGGCGAATCGCGCGCTGATGCAGCTTGGCCATCCGCCTGGCTCGTACGAGATCATCGATCCTCTCGACCATGTCAACATGCACCAGTCGACGAACGATACCTACCCGACGGCGCTGAAGGTGGCGGCAATCGTCGGCCTACGCGCGCTGGAAGCAGCAGTCGTCGAGCTGCAGGAGGCGTTTCAGAAGAAAGAGCGCGAGCTGGCCGACGTGGTCAAGGTGGGGCGGACCGAGCTGCAAGACGCCGTGTTGACGACGGTGGGTCGCGAGATGGGAGCTTACGCCGAAGCGTTCACGCGCGACCGCTGGCGCGTCTACAAATGCGAGGAGCGGCTGCGCGTCGTCAACCTGGGCGGAACGGCCATCGGCACGGGTCTGGGCGCGCCGCGTGCGTACATTTTTCGCGTCGTCGATGTCTTGCGCGAGCTGTGCGGCTTCGGCATCGCACGCGCGGAGAATTTGGTCGAGGCGACGCAGAACGCCGATGCCTTCGTCGAGGTGAGCGGCATTCTCAAAGCGTGCGCCAGCAGCTTGTTCAAGGTGTGCTCGGATCTGCGGCTGCTTTCGTCGGGGCCAAGCGCTGGCCTTGGCGAAATCTCGCTGCCGCCGCGGCAAGCCGGGTCTTCGATCATGCCTGGCAAAGTGAATCCCGTCATTCCCGAGGCGGTTACGCAAGTGGCGATGCAGGTCATGGCGAACGACCAGGCCATTACGCTGGCTGCCTCGTCAGGCTCGCTCGAGCTCAATCCGTTTCTGCCGCTGGTTGCGGATGCCTTGCTCGGCAGTTTGGCGCTGCTCGCCTCCGGCTGTCGGGTTCTGGCCCGCCATTGCGTGGTCGGCATCGTGGCCAACGAAGGGCGATGCCAAGCCCACGTTCACGACGGCACGGCCGCGCTCACGGCGCTCGTCGAGCGCATCGGCCACGCCGCCTGCAACGACCTGTCGCGAGCCGTCTCGGCCGGGGAGGGCAGCTTGCGCCAGCTGGTTGTTCGAAAAGGTTTGCTCACCATCGACGAATACGATCATCTAACCTCACCCGGACGGGTGAATCAGCTCGGCCATCGCAGCAAGGAGACAGAATGAACGCGGCACCTCGTGGAGTTCGCCTGCACATCGGAATTTTCGGTCGACGCAACGTCGGCAAATCGTCATTGCTCAATGCCTTGACCCGGCAGCAGGTGTCGATCGTATCGCCCGAGCCCGGCACGACGACCGATCCGGTGGAAAAGCCGATGGAACTTTTGCCGGTGGGGCCGGTGCTCTTCATCGATACGGCCGGCATCGACGACGTTGGCGCGCTCGGGGCGCAGCGGGTGGATCGGACGATGAAGGCGCTGGAACGCACCGAGCTGGCGATTCTGGTATTGGCCGAAGAGGGGCTCGGCAGTTTGGAGCTGGGACTTCTCGACGCGTTCGAGGCGCGCAAGATTGCGGTCCTGCCCGTGATCAACAAGAGCGACCTCAAGAAGCCCGACGATGCGACGCTCGACCGGCTGATTCATCGCGGGCTTCGGCCCATCGTGGTCAGCGCTACGCGAGGGGAAGGTCTGGCCGAGGTGCGCGAGGCGCTGGTCGATCTGACGCCCGACGAGTTCTTGAATGCGCCGACCATTCTTTCCGATTTGGTCCCGCCTGGAGAATGCGCCGTTCTGGTGGTCCCGGTCGACAAGGAGGCGCCCAAGGGCCGCCTGATCCTGCCGCAGTCGCAGGCCATCCGTGACTTGCTCGACAACGACTCGTACGCCATCGTCGTCAAAGAACGCGAGCTGCGCGAGGCGCTCGACCGCTTGAAGCGCAAGCCCGCCTTAGTGGTGACGGACTCGCAAGCGTTCTTGAAAGTGGCGGGCGATACGCCGCCGGACGTGCCGCTCACGTCGTTCTCGATCTTGTTCGCGCGACAAAAGGGCGACCTGCTCCAGTTTGCCCGTGGTGCGCTCGCCATCGACAATCTTCAGCCTGGCGATCGCATTGCGGTTGCCGAGGCGTGCTCGCACCATCCCATCGGCGAGGACATCGGCCGCGTGAAGATCCCGCGCTGGCTCAGCCAGTACGTGGGCGGTGGGCTCACCGTCGACCATGTCCAGGGGCGCGATTTCATCGCTAGTCCCAAGGACTACAAGCTCGTGGTTCACTGTGGCTCGTGCATGCTCAATCGCCGCGAGGTGCTGTCGCGCCTCTTTACCTGCAGTCGTGCTGGCGTGCCCATCACGAATTACGGCATGGCCATCGCGTACAGCTTGGGTATCTTCGAGCGCGCGCTGCAGCCCTTCCCGGCCGCGCTGGAAGCGTATCGCGAAGCCGCCGCCAAGCGCGGCAAGCGACGCATTTCGCCGATGGCGTAGCAACGGTCGTCACGGTTGCTGCGAAAATCCGATCGCGCCTGGAACGTTCTTTTGTGGGACGGCTGGCATGTTTCAGCCGTCCCGTTCTTTGTCCGCCTTCGTCGCAACGCCAAGGCGACGTGCTAGAACCCGCACCCGCTTCGATGGCTGACGACAAGACGAATCACGCAACTGCGGCGACCGCCGGCTGGGCGGACTTCCAGCAGGCGCAGCGCTACGACGTCGGCGGCAATCGCAGGTTTTACGGGGCCGCAGCCGTCCGATTGCTGGAGCTGGCGGAGCCGCTCGCGGGACGCGGGCTCGACCTTGGCTGTGGAACGGGCTTTTCGCTCGAAGCGCTCACGAGAGGCGCAGCGCGAGTCACGTGGACAGGTGTCGACGGCTCGCGCGCCATGCTGGAGCGTGCTCGGCGGCGCTTCGCGCGGGCGACTCTGGTGCAAGGCCGTGCTGAACGCCTGCCGTTTTCTGACCGCAGCTTCGACGTCGTGCTGGCGAATTTCTCGTGGCACTGGTTTGGGCCTGAAGCTCCCCGGGAAGTCATGCGCGTGTTGCGCGTGGGCGGATCATTCCTAGCCACGGTGCCACTGCGGCGGTTTTCCCGCATCGCTGGCAACCGGGCGTTGGGCGCGGCGCTGATGGCCAGCCGCGGCTGTTACGCTCGACGCCCGAGCCAGGGCTTCCGCCTGAACGACCTTCCGGCCGCGCTGCCCTCGGAGCTTCGGATCGATCGGCTAGAAGCGCACGCCGCGGTGGAGCGATTTGCCGATGCTCAGGCGCTGCTCGATGTTCTCGGAAGTCGGGGCGCGCTCGCCGCCATTTTCGGCGATGAGCCACCGCCCGTCATCGAGACGCCGTCGCCGGTGGATTTCGAATGGCCGTTCGCGCTTCTGCTCGCCCGGCGAATTGCGTAACGTGATACAGAATCACCGCGCCCGCGGTTGCGACGTTCAGCGAATCCACCGTCGGTGCCTTTGCCATGGGAATCGTGACCAGGGTGTCGCACAACCGTCGCGTCGCCTCGTCCAGCCCCGGCCCCTCGGAGCCAAAGAGAATCGCCAAGCGCGGTGGTGGCTCGAAGGTGGACAGGGAAATCGCGCGCTCGTCGAGTACTGCGCCGGCCAGCGAGAATCCATGCGCGCGGAGCTTCAGCAAATCGTCGGGCCAACGCTTGGCGCGCACGATGGGGAGCGAGAGAACGGCGCCTGCCGAAGTGCGCACGGCCTTGCGATAGAAAGCATCCGCGCAGCGAGGTGACAGCAGCAGGGCATCCGCGCCGAACGCGGCAGCGTTGCGGGCCATGGCTCCCAAATTGTCTACGTCGACTAAGTCCACCAGCACGACCACCACGTTGGCGTCGACGGGTACTGACGATGTTGCTGGTCGCTCAGCGATGGCGAGACAGCCGCGGTGAACGTGAAAGCCCGCGATCCCATCCATCACCGCTTGTGGCACCACGAACACCGGTGGCGGATTCTTGGACGCTGCCAGCGCTGGTTCCAGCGACGCTAACCGCGGCGCCGTCAGCAACAGCGACACGATCGGGACGTCAGTGGCCAGCAGCTTGCGAACCACCAGCTCGCTTTCCGCGATAAAGCGCCCGCTGCTTTCGCCCAGCTTGCGGTCCTGCATCTCGCGGTAGTCGGCGAGCCTCGGATCGTCAAAAGCCGACTCGGTCAGGAAGCACACATCGATGGCCACGGCGCGAGTATAGGGATCGGATCAGGCGCCGGCCAGCGGAGCTTCGCGGGAAGAGCTAATCCGCGGGCCGACGAGCGTTCTGGGTGATGAGGGTCTCGGCCTCGCGAGGCGTCGTCCGCAAACTATGCTTCAATTTCTTCAAACTCATGAAGACATCGCGTGCTGGTCTGTTCACGCTGCTCCTCTTGGCCCCCGTCTTACCACTCGGCTGTGGCACGTCTGGACCCGCCGTCTCCTACGACGGCTCGGTGCCGCTTGCCGACGCTCTCTTGGGCTCCAGTGGCGGGCTTCCCGGAGGCGGCGGCACGAGCGTGGTCGGCGTGGGCGGAACGGGAGGCGTAGCCGTCGGTACGGGTGGCTGCAATCTCTGCCCAGCTGGCGGATGTTCGTGAAGAGCTGGAACTAGACGACTATTGCTCGAAGCCGATCGGCGGGTTCCGGTTGCGAGAACCAGCGCGTGCTGGTATTCGCTGTGTCGCATGCATCCCGTTGTCGTTGCCGGTGCCGGCATCTCCGGCTTGGCTCTCGCATTCGAGCTACGCCGCCGCGGCGTACCGGTCGTCGTGTTCGAAAGCTCGAGCCGCGCAGGCGGCAAGATCGAGAGCGATCACAAGGGCGGTTTCTTGTGCGAGCGGGGGCCGGCCAGCTTTCTCGATCGATCCGGCGCACTCACGAACATGGTGAAGGCGCTTGGCCTCGACCAGTCGCTGATTTATGCGGGCGACGCGGCGGAAAGGCGGCTGGTCGCCGCAGACGGCCGACTGCACGACACGCCTACTACCGCCGGTGAATTCGCGCGGACCCAGCTTCTGTCTTGGTCGGGCAAGCTGCGCGCATCGCTGGACTTGCTGTCGCCGCGCGGCCCCTCCGCACGCGGTGGCGACGAATCGGTGGCGGCTTTTGCGCGCCGGCGCCTCGGCAAGCAAGCTGGCGAGCGTCTGCTTCAGCCGCTAGTTTCCGGGCTCTACGCGGGCGATCCCGAACGCGTCAGCTTGCCATCGGCATTTCCGCTCGTAGCAGAGATGGAACGCACCCAGCGCAGCTTCATGCTGGCCATGCGCAAGGAATTCGCCAAGGCCCGCAAGAAGACGGGGCCGCGCTTGGCATCGTTCGCTGCGGGGCTGGACGTTCTCACCCTGGCGTTGGCACGCAGCCTCGAGGACGATCTTCATCTCGAGGCGCGCGTCGTCGGCCTCGCCAAGCAGGGCGACGGCTTTCGCGTTTCCGTGGAAGAGATGGGCCAGACACAGTCGCTGAGCGCGCGGACTGTGGTTCTCGCGGTGCCCGCCTACGTGGCGGGCCCACTGCTGGTCGGCCTCGACATGACGCTCGTCGAGCCGCTGGCGCAGATTCCCTACGTGCCGGTTACCTTGGTCCACCTCGGCTATCCGGTGACGGCGTTGCCGGCTCCCGTCGATGCGTACGGCTTCTTTGTTCCGCCGTCCGAGCCTCTGCGTGTGCTGGGCGGCATTTTCCCGTCGCAATTTTTCAGTGGCCGCGCGCCCGCGGGCTTTCATTTGTTCTCGGTTCGTACCGGCGGCGCCCGACATCCCGAGGCGCTGACTGCGCCCGATACCGACCTGACTGCGCTGGCCGACGGCGAGCTGCGCGGGCTCCTGCATCTTTCGGGCGCCCCGTCCTTCGTGCACATCGTTCGCCACGAAAAGGCGCTGCCGCAGTACACGCTCGGCCACATGGATCGGCTCGCGGCACTCGAGGAAGGCCAGCGGCGGCACGCGGGGCTGTTCTTCCACGGCAACGCGTACCACAATGCGGGCGTACCCGAGCTCGTGTCACGCTCGGTGAAGCTCGCCGAGCGCGTGGCCAGCTCCGTTGCCAACCAAGCCGGCTAGCGCGTGGGTCCGCCGCCATTGTGAGCGCCGCGCGCGGCAAGAAATTCACCCACGGCTCGAAGCTGCGAGTGGCTGGCGACGAAGACGATTTCCCGTGGTGTGCCACGCGGTCGCGCGAGAAGCTCTCGCAGGGTCGGACACTCGTCGCTAAGCGCGAGCAAGGTCCGTATTTCGGCCCCCGTTTCGAGCGCACGAACGCCGGGCAGGGCGGTCCAAGGTTTGCCGCTCTTGATGGCCGCGCCAAGTGCGCGCGCCTGATTGGGTGCACCCGTCCTCAACGTTAGCTCCAAGGCACGGGCAGCGGGCATCACGATGTCCTGAAGACCCAATCGCCAACCGATGCGGAAGAGTTTGTCGATCGATTCGCGACGGAGCACGGTCACGGCGTTCGAGCCTGTCAGCAAATGATCGATGCCGAGATTGACCGTCGCCATGGCGGCATGTGCCGCTTCCAGTGGGCGCATGGCTCGACCTTCGAAGGTGCAGCCGGCCACGAGCACTTGCGTGGCGTAGGCGAGCTCTTCCAGGCGTCGGTCGTGCGTTTCGGGCGAATCGGCTCGCAGCGCAGTTATGGCATCTGTGAAGAGATTGCCATTGGTGTCCGGTTCGCCCGTACCTTGAAGCAAGCCAACAGGCGGTGGGCCGGGCAGAACGTCCGCTTCGTGCAGAATCGTGAGCAGGCTCTGAGATGCCTTGTCTTGGGACTCTTCGCCTGGAGCCTTGGCCGATGCTGGCCTTGCCGACGGCCGACTCCAGCTGCGAAAGTACGCCGACGTAAGCGGATCGGGCTTCGTTGCTTGAAGGATCTCGTCGAGCGGTGTGGTCCGTGCCAAAGCGAGAAAGCTCACCGCGCTCGACGGTGCGACATAGCCTTCGGCCGTGCGCCGGTCTTCCCGTTCGGCGGCCACATCCGCTTCCAGCATCTCTTGCGAATTGAGCACACGGTGGAGACCGCCGTGCTCATCCAGGTACTCCGCGGTCAGGGTGCACAGGCGATCGAGCACGCGCGCCAGAAACTCGTGATAGTCGCGGTCGAGCGCCAGCATGACCGCGAGGATCGCGTCCCAGCCGTCGTGCTTGCGTGAAATGATCCGATACTCGTCGAGCTCTTCGCAAAGGCAGCTCTCCAGAGCCTTTTCCACGAGGATGTCATCATCGTCGGCGCAGCTGCTGGACATGGCCACGGCCATCTGCTCGATGTTCACCACCAGGACGTTCTTGTGCAGGGCCAGCGTCACCCAATCTTCGGGCAGCTCGGCGAGATTGGCGGCCGTGAACTCTTCCCCCGCCTCGAGCATGACTTCCAGCCACAGGGCAAAGCGATCGGCGTCGAACGTCTCGTCCTTGCCCGGCCGCTCGCTTCGCCACAGGTCGTCGTCAAAAATCCGCTGCAATTGCTCGGTCGTGGCCAGCGCCACAATCTCGCCTGCATCTTCGAGCCCAATGTGGTCGATGACTTTGCCGAGCGCCGTCGCGGGCAAGGCCTGAACCGCCGCGACGAGGTTGGGCTCGTCGAGCATGCGGCGAAGCAGTTGTCGTGGCGCCACGTATCGCGCGGGCAGGGGAGACATGGCGCCCTTATTGGGCCAGCCGGCGCCCTCAAGTGCAAGCAGATTTGCGGACAGCAGATTTGCGATTCGTGTCCGCGCCCGTGGTACACAAGAGAAGCGGCCATGTCAGAGATCAACGAACCGACGATCGCGCTCGACCAGGGGCTCCGCCCGACTGCGCTTCACGTCGATCTGGCTCAGCTGACGGCGAACTACGAGCAGCTGCGCAAGCACACCGGCGTTCCGGTGCTCGTCGTCCTGAAGGCCAATGCGTATGGCCACGGCTTGGTCGAAGTCGGCCGGCACTTCGACCTGCTCGGTGCTCCGTACCTCGGCGTCGCCTATCTGGAAGAGGGCCTTCGCCTGCGCAAGGCCGGTGTTCGGGCGCCGGTGCTCGTGCTTGGCGGCATCGTCGGCGAGCAGATTCCGCTCTTCGTGGAAAATGACCTCACGCTGACCGCCTCGTCGGTGGACAAGCTCAGCGCCATTGAAAGTTGTGCCTCGTCGCTCGGTCGTACGGCGCTCGTGCATTTGAAGATCGACACCGGCATGGAGCGCATCGGCGTTCACTGGTACAGCGCCAGTAAGTTGCTCGAGGCATCGCTGCGTTGTCCGCACGTGAAAGTGAATGGGATCTTCTCGCACTTCGCCAGCGCCGACGGGGAGGACCTTTCTTACTCGCGTTTGCAGCTTGAACGCTTTCTCGAAACGCTCGACTTTTATCGTGCGCGATCGTTGCCGTGTCCCACGCGGCATATCTCCAACTCGGGCGCGGTTCTGCAAATGCCAGAGGCGCGGCTCGATATGGTTCGGCCGGGGATCCTGCTTTACGGGGCCTATCCGTCGCCGCATCTTGTTCGCTCGGTGCCGGTTCGCTCGGCGCTGCGCTGGACCTCGCACGTGGTCTATTTCAAGGTGGTTAGGCCTGGCGCGGCCGTCAGCTACGGATCGAAATGGAAGGCCGAGACCGACACGCGCGTAGTGACCCTGCCGGTGGGCTACGGCGACGGCTACATGCGCTCGATGACCGGACGAGCGCAGGTTCTGCTGCGCGGTCGGCGCTATCCGGTCGTCGGCACGATTTGCATGGATCAGGTAATGGTCGCTATCGGCTGGGACAGCGCCTGGAACGGCGACCAAGCAATATTACTTGGCGGCGAAGGCGATGGTGCGATCACCATTGAGGAAATGGCCGCCTGGGCCGGCACCATTCCGCACGAGATCCTGACCAGCATCAACACGCGCGTCCCGCGGGTCTACAGCAACCGGCTGCCGGGCTGAAACCGTCGTCGGCTCCATCGTGCGCTACAGTTTGTCGCGATGAAGGTCTTGCGCTTTTCGCAAGTGATGAAGATCCGCGGCGTGAACCCGTACCTCGCCGTCGGCGCGGAACACGCACGGGCGCTGAGGGCCGGCTGGCGGAAGCCCTTGCCGGTTCTGGTGCGCATTGGCGGGAAACCCGACGAGCCCTGGCGCACCAACCTGATGCCCGCCGGCGACGGCAGTTTCTACCTCTACCTGCACGGCGAAATGCGCGAGGCTTCGGCGAGTCGAGTTGGTGATCGCGTGCAGGCCGAGGTCGAGCTGGACGATCAGTACCGAAACGGCCCGCTGCACCCGATGCCCAGCTGGTTTCGAAGCGCGCTGCGCGGGCAAAGCCGCGCCGCCGCCAGCTGGCGGGCGCTGATCCCGAGCCGCAAGAAAGAGATCTTGCGCTACTTCGCTGGGCTCAAGTCGAGCGAGGCCAAGCAGCGCAATCTTGAGCGAGCGATGCACGTGCTAGAGGGGAAGCCGGGTCGCTTCATGGGCCGCTCGTGGAAAGACGGCAAATGACAGAGACCAGCGCGGCCGGGGCGCTCGCCCAAAGGGGGTGCAGTCTTCTCAGAAACCGAGCCTGTGCTCCTTGTATCCGTCTTCCCAGTAGCGAATGACCATCGTTCGGTCGGCTAGGTCGTAAGTGCTCGTCCATACCGTAGCCATCGTACCGATGATGATCGGTACCACGGGGTTGTCGGCACGGAACGAAATTCGCTTCATCAGCTCAGCCATCGGTGTGTGTGGCGATCCCGTCCGCGCCTTTCTCCGCGATGTACTTATCGGCAAAGGCGTAACGCCATTCCTTCATCAGCTTCTCCCTTCCTTCGATGAGGGAGGTGTTCGCAGACACGAGCGCTCCGCCGTGTTGGCGAGTCACCGCGAGCTCCCGGTCGCGGCTCCACTCGACCAGGGCGAAATCGCCCGACGCGTCGGCGAGAAAGAAGTGCCAGAGGTCGCGGAGGAACCACACCGGGTTCGTACCGAACGTTGCGTCCACAATGCTCATCTCGCCAATGAACAGTCCCTTTTCATTGATGCCGTCGAGCACGTACTCATGGAAGGCTAGCATTCCGGTGTTGAGCGACTTGTAGCTGCCCTGGACCTCCGAGCGCTCGAGGAAGCGCGTCTCGTTCGTCGTGTCGAGGTTCCTGCCGACGACCGTCCTGCCCGCAGAGGCGTGCGTGGCGACGATCGAGCACTCCGGAAACGCCGTCTCTTCCGGTTTATGCATGCCGTAGCCGTCCGCACCCATCTGCGAGAAATAGAAGGCCTCGGTGACGGCGAGATCGACATCCTCGATCTTCCTGCCGTACGCTTCGGCAAGCCCGGCGACGCGTTCGAGGTAGGCGGGGTCGATTTCCTGGTAAAGCGCCACGATCGATGTGTTCCGCTCGCGCTGCTGCGCGGGCACGGCAGGGAAGGGGTAGCCTCTTTCGATTCCGATCATGCCGAGGGCGTGGCCGAGCTCGCGCGGCGTGCCTCTCGCGGTCACCATCCTGAACTTGTGCAGATCGTCGGCGATGGGTCCGACGGTCAGCAACTGCTTTCCGGTGCGCTGGGCAACCCTGGCCACGGCCTTCTCGATGTCGAAGCGCAAGGTTCCGTACTACCCAAGCCGCATTCGCCCAGGTAGGCTGCTTGGCAAATGGCCCAAGACGAGCAGCTGGAATACAACACCTTCGAAGCGACCGTGCGTCGCTCTGCACAGATCGAGGACGACCTCACGCGGAACCCGCTCCGCTATCGCGTCCTGACCGGCGATCGGCCCACGGGCCGCCTGCACGTGGGGCATCTATTCGGTTCTCTGCAAAACCGGGTGCGGCTCCAGAACCTCGGCGTTCCTACCTTCATCGTGATCGCCGACTACCAGGTGCTGACCGATCGGGACACGTTCGAAAACATCGCCGAGAACGTCCGCCAGCTGACAGTGGACTATCTGTCCGTGGGTCTCGACCCGTCGAGCGGGCGCACCGCCATTTTTCCCCACAGTCACGTTCCCGAGCTGAACCAGCTGGTGCTGCCTTTTCTGACCCTGGTCACCAACGCCGAGCTGGATCGCAACCCGACCGTGAAAGAGGAAATCCAGTCCGCAGGTCAAAAGCGGGTCAACGCGGGCATGTACACCTATCCCGTTCACCAAGCGGCCGACATTCTCTTCTGCAAGGCGAACCTCGTACCAGTCGGGAAGGATCAGTTGCCCCACCTCGAGCTGACCCGCACCATCGCCCGGCGATTCAACGAGCGGTTCGCGCAGGGCAAGGACGTGTTCCCCGAGCCGCAACCGCTGCTGTCCAAAGCCCCGGTGATCCTGGGCCTGGATGGCGGGCAGAAGATGTCCAAGAGCCGCAACAACGCGATCATGTTGGCGGCCAGCGAGGACGAAACCGCCAGCCTCATCAAGAAGGCCAAGACCGACGCCGAGAGGCGCATCACCTTCGATCCCGCGTCCCGGCCCGAGGTGTCGAATCTGCTCCTCCTGACGTCGCTGTGCACGGGCGAATCGCCCGAGGCCATCGCGGACAAGATCGGCGATGGGGGCGGCGGCAAGCTCAAGGCGACGTTGACCGAATCCCTAAACGAGTATCTGCGTCCCTTGCGAGCCAAGCGCCGCGAGCTGGAAGCCAACCCGGACCACATCCGATCCGTCCTGCAGGCCGGAATT
>CAZTTW010000052.1:0-12499 GCA_964616265.1 uncultured Myxococcales bacterium
TCCCGGCGGGGGCGTCCCGGCGCAAGCCCGCCGAGGGCGAGCGAAGCGAGCGGGGGTCAGGGTGGCCGGGGGACCCGAAGGCCGAGCGCCGCTTTCCCGAATGTCGACTCTTGAGCCGGAGAATTAGGGACACCCGACAGCCGCTAATGGGCCAGGCGCGAGATGCGCACGGTCGAGTTGGCGTCGTTTTGGAACTCGATCATCGGCGTGCGGGCGCGCTCGGTCCAAATCTCGTGCTGGGGAACGGGGCGGTTGGTGCTCAGATCAATCTGCTGCACCAGGTACATGTCGAAGAAGAGGTGCCGATCGAGCGATGGTAGAAAACTTGGATCGGCCTTCGCGCTTTCGAAGTCCGTGGCGCCGTAGTTCATGATGGTGTAGAGGCCCGGCCGATCAGTGATCACCATGATCCGATTTTCATGAAGGTTCTCGAAGAAACGCCACGTGGTGGCCGCTTCGCGAGTCAGGGTGAGCTCGTTGAGAATGCGGTACTCGGATGCCACCGGCAGATAGACCGCGAAGAGTGCTGCCGCGACGATCATGACCACGAAGGGCCGGAAGCGCCGCAACGCCACCGTCAGCATCCAGGCTGCCGGGAAGGAAAAGAAGGTGTCGATAGCGATGACCAAGCGTGATGCGGCGGGATGCTGCGCGCGTCCCCAAACGTAGCTAAAGACGATGACCAGCTGGACCACCATCCACACTGCCACCATCGTGGCGAACTGAAACTTGGGCGTCTTCCAGTCGCGGGAGCGGATCCTGCCGTCGAGCCAGCGCAGCCAAAGTAGGCTTCCGACTACGCCGACGCCAATGACAATCGCCGAGTGCGGCGGATGGAAATCAAAGGGAGCCACGATCGGCTTGAAGTAATCGCGCGCGTTCTCGATGAAGTGGCTGAAGCTGAAGACGATGGCACCAGCATCCTGTTCGGGTACGTTTCCGCGCAGGATGGCTTGCCAGATGCGCGGGAGAAGGAACGCGGGTGTCAGGACGTAAAGCAGGCGGTACGGCCGGATGTAGCTTTGCTTCACCAAGCCGAACAGCAGCAGCACAACGATGACCGGAGGCAGGAAGAGGCCGGTTTCGTAGCGGATCTCGGCAAACATGCACAGGTTCATCCAGAGAACCGCGAGCGTCCCGGCGCTAGGTGCCCGGCTGTGATCGAGGAAACTCTTGATGACCAGCACGGAGAAAAACGTGGCCAGAAAATCGAACCCGCCCGAACGCATGGAGATGAGCGTGATCGGGTGAGCCGCAACGAACAACGCCGCGACAATGCCCACCGTCTCGTTGGCCGTCGCCTTCGCCAGACGGTACGACACCAGGACGAAAATCGGCATCACCAGCAAATTGAAGAGAAAGACGTTCGTGTACGAATAGCCGCGCAGCACGTGGATGATGCTGACCAAGAACGGAAACAGCGAGGGGCGGCGATCGATGACCACACCCGCGTCCCAGAAGTTGTCGTAGTAGTACTTGCCCGTGGTCGTGAACGTGGCGGTCTTGCTGAAGAAGAGATTCTTCGACGTGCCGAGAAGGTTGGCCTCGTCGGAGAGCACGCGCAGGGCAGGGTGAATGGCCAGTGCCGAAACCACGGTGACGAGAAGTGCGACGAGAATGCCGGCCTTGTTCTCCTTGATCCACAAGGCGACGGCCGGTTTGCGCACGTCCCGCGCGACGTGAAGATAGGTGCCAATCCACGCGACCACCAGAACGAGCAGGAAGTAGTAGGTGGCGTGGATGAACATTCTCTCGGCGTACTCGCGGTGGGCAAGACTGACGCCAAGGAGAGCGAGCAGCCCGAGCAGCAATGTCCAGTGCACGACCGTCGGCAGGCTCCACGCGTTTTCAGTCGGCGGCGTGGGCTTGGCGGCCTTGGAAACAGAGGCAGATTCAGACGACATGACGCGTACATGCTATCACGAGCGACGAAAAAACCTGCAACGCGCACCGACGCTGTCCGCGCTCGCGAACCCTTCGAGCGGCTGGCGAACCTACCCACCAACTGCGTGCGCCGCGCTTTGGACACAACAAAATCTGGCCACAGTCCCCTCTAAGAGATCAGGCACCCCAATGGTGCTACGATTGTCGAGCCATGAAGCGACTCATTCTTGCTGCGATTCTGTCGTCTCTTCTCCTGGCCTCGCGCTCGACGCGTGCCCAATGCAATGCCGGGGATCCGGTCTGCATCACAATCAATCCTTCTACGGAGGGGGCTGCCTTCCTGCAAGCTGCAGGCGTCAGCGTCGACCAGCTCAAGTCGCAGATAGCGGGGCTTTTCCAGGCCACCAATGTGAATTCCTTCCTCCACGGCTTTCAGAACGCGCAAAGTTTCTCGTCGAAAGGCATGGGCGTCGACTACGCGTCCGAGGCGACCTTGGCCGAAATCGGAGCGACCTTCGCCGTGGCCAGCAACGTGGAGAAGGCGTACAAGCCGTCGGGCTCGTACTCGGATCCGCCGGTGAGCGGGGGCGGGGCGAACTTTTCGCTCATGGGCGGCATCGGTCTCGGCCTCATCGGTCTTGACCCCGTGATGATCTTCGGCAATTGGTTCAAGGGTAGCGCCACGGTCGGTCAGCTCGACGGCGAGTACCAGAACTGGGGCGTTCATGCTCAATTTCGCTTGTTCGGGCCGTCGCGGAGCATGTCGGCGACGAAACTTGTCGTCCGCTGGGGCGGCATCGCCGTCACCAGCGGCGTGGACCGTGCACACCTGCAGCTGAGCACGAGCAAGTCGATCAACTCGACCATCAACGTCGCGCAAGACACCACGGTCACGGTCGCCAGCACGACGGCCCCGACCTTCGTTCTCACTCAGACCACGTACAGCGTTCCGCTTGAGGTCACGACGAGCCTACGTTTGCTATCGCTGCTGACCGTCTACGGAGGCGTCGGCTTTGATTTCCAGCTCGGCGGCGGCGCCGATATGAACATCGACATGGCAGCCCATCTCAGTGGCAAGTATCAAGGCACGAAGGTCGACAACGTAGGGGATGCGAGGGTGCAAGTGCAAGGTCACGTCAGTCCCGACGCGGCTCGGATGCGCGAAATCTTCGGCGTTCAGCTGGGACTCTTCGATGTCATCCGCCTCTTTGCCCAGGTCAATACCACCGCCAGCTCGCCCATGCTGACCAGCTTGGCCTTGGGCCTGCGCCTCGCCATTTGAGGATGAAGCCCTCGCAGACTTCAGTCCTGCGAGGTTAACGTAATCGTCCCGACGAGCCCGGCGGGGAGCGGAACAAGGAAGTTCTTGCCAAGACTTTCGAACAGATCGGCTGGACCTGCGTCTCGCCCGGGGTGAGGGAGTGGTCTTCCGGCGAGTTGGTTGGACCCAAGGTTGTAGACGTGAATCTCGACCGTATTCACACCTTCGCGAAAGAGTTTCGTCACTTCCACTTGATACGGCGGACACCACGTCGATCCGGCGCGTTGTCCATTGACGAAGACGATGGCGGCCTCGCGCACTGGGGCCTGCAGGCGCGCTCCTGCCCGCGGCTCAGGCGCGGACTCGGCAAGCAACGGCTTGGTTTGGCCAAAATCTAGAACCAGTTTGTGCGACGCCAGCCAGAGCGGGCTGTTGATCACGACCGCCTTGCGGTAAATGGCCTCGCCCGAAAAGGTTCGCGTGTCGGCCGATTCGGTCCAGGAAGAGAGCCAATCGACGCGCTTCTGGATGTTCGTGCCTTCGAAGGTGACCTCCCAGTGGTTGCTCAAGTCCATGCTGAGCGGAGCCGCCGCCTCGGACCTTTTGCCGCTTTTTACGTTTCGCTCGTGGGCAGCCAGGCCGAAGACCAGCACCTTGGATCCGTAGGCTGGCAGCGAAAGGCGAAGTTTTGTCGCGGTCGGGGACGAGCCCAAGACTTGCGCTGGGCTGGTTTCGCCGGTCACGAGATCCCACCACTCCGCCGGGCGGCCGGCCGTACGAAACTCGGCGTTGTTCTCGTAGGCGACGCTCGCCGTATTCACGACGAAGTAGAAATCGAGGTCGTTCGTCTTTCGGTGGACGAAGCCGATGTGTGGCGAGACTATCGCGGTACGAACGTCGGGCGCCAGCGACTTGCGCAGGACTCCGCCTAGCTCGCCGGTTTCATCGTGAACCAATTTGCCGACCGGGTTGTCGCCCTCGAACAGTCGCTGAATCGTCGCTCGCAGATGCTCGTTGTCGTGGTTGCTTTGATGGGCACCCGGCAGCTTGGTCGGCAGGCGGCGTGTGGCGATGAGCGTTCCGCCACCCGCCGCGAACGCCTCCAGCTTGGCCAACGTCGCGGAAGGAAGGCGCTCGATGTTCGGCAATAGGACGGCAGCATAGGCGCGCGTGCCGATGGCCAGCACGTTGCCGTGCGGTTCCGCCATCTCCTGCACGATGTTGTCGTCGACCAGGTCGAAGGCCAACCCCGATGCCAAGACGGCGGGAATCAAATTCGGACCCAGCTGGTCCGCGATTGCCTTGCCGAGGTTGACGTTGCCGGGAGCGAGCTCGGACAAGGCGTCGTGGGTAGGTAGGTAGATCGCGATTTCGGCAACCGGCTCGCCTTGGCGAAGGACGAAGGATGCCCGGCGTAGGTAGAGGGCGAGCTCGGGCATGACGGGCCACCAGGGGTTGTGGCCGTTGACGGCTGCCGATTCGTCGAACACCCATCCTGGAGCATCTGCTGCCGGGGGCGAATACGGCCAGCCTTGGCCGACAACCTGGGTAGCGCCCGCCAGGAAGGCCTGGTCGGCATCGACTTTTAAATCGAGCGGGGAGGCTCGGAATACCGCGGGTGATTCCGTCCAAAGAACGGCCGAGGCGGGTCTGTCGAAGACGTGCGCAGCGGACGCAGCCAGCCGCGTCCCTACCAGTTTATTCCACGGCAGGCCTTGACCCTCGGGCAGGTCGGCGAAGCGCAGGCTCGACAGAGTCGCGGGCAGCGTGCCGCCCAGGGATGCTCGCAATTGGACATGGTGATCGCGACACCATTTCTGCAGGCGCCCGAAGTAGCGCTCGTCCAAGAGCTCGTTGAGAGTCAGCGCGAAATCGTGGCGAAGATCGGCGGTATCCGGATCGTGCGTCGTCAACGAATAGAGAAGTCCGGAGATGTCATAGCCGCGGCGCCGCTTGAATTGTGCCGGAAAATCCGCGGTCCAATCGCCCGGGGTCAGGTCGAGTCGATCGGCGACGACGGCGCGTCCGCCCGCGTCCCCAAGCGCCTGCAGCAACTCGTCCCCCACAACCCGAAGATGCTGCGCGACCGCTTCGGCACTGTAGGGATCCAATACCAAGCCTGCAGCCCCCTCGGCAGATGCGCGTGTCTCCTGGCGCGTAGGCGTGCCGTTCGGCCACTGCGATGGATCGTTTCCCAGGCGCTGCACGCCTAGCTCGGGCTTGATGTGTTTGCCGCCCAAGGGCCAGCCGCTCTGCAAAGCAAGATCGACGGTGAGCCCGAGGTCCTTGGCTTTCGCCGCAGCAAAGGCAAGATTGTCGAGGAAGTCCGGCGAGAGAAAGGGCAGGGTTCGATCGGCGTCGAGAGGCGATGCAAGTGCCGCTGGTCCCACCGCCTGGATTTCCACACCACCAAAGCCAGCCTCGCGGATTTGCGTGAGCTCGCGTTCGATTTCGTCCTTGGTCACCGAGACCCCAAGCCACCACCAGCGCACCGTCGGTCGAAATTCGAGCTCGGGCGTGCGAAAAGCGTCGCGAAGCGAGACCGCGAATTTGGTGGCCTTGCTCTCGGCCGAGGCGTGAGACGTGAGCGCCAGAGTACAAACGAGCGCGACGACAACCGCTCGATGGCCAGGACTTGGATCTGTCTTCATGGCGAGTCTCGGGTACGCAGATGGTACGACATAGGGGGCTGTGTACGAACGAGAACGTTATCGTAGGTGAGCGTACGAAGACAGCAGCGATGTGTGCACGCCTTGACAGTCTCCCAATGCCTCGAAAGCAGTGAAAAAATTGCGGAGGCCGCAATGCCTGCGACCTTCCATGTCGCGCGAGGCCACGAGGTCCCGAACCGCGGATCGGCGATTTCTTCGGAGCTTTTCTTGCATTTCGTGAAACTCGTCGCTGGCCGCTGGCTTGCTAGATGCGAAGTACGTGCTCGGTATGCGCTCCGCAGTGTCGCCAGGATTTCGACGGCTTAGCCTTGCTCTTGCGCTGCTCGCGACAAGTTGGTCAATTCCTCGCAACGCTCACGCCGATGCCTATGCACTGACGACGGTGAAGAGCATCGTCGACACACTGAAACCCAATGTGCTCATCGTGCTCGAGACCGCCGAGTCGATGCAGGATCTCCCCGGCGAGGATGCTGCCCGCTACAACGAAGTCGGCGCCGACTGCGAGGAAGGCAACCGGCAGTGCCGCCTCGTCGGCCAAGTCGGGCGTTGGAGCTTCTCGGGCATGGGCAGCAAGGGGATGTACTTCGGCGATCCCAACGCCAGTTGCACCCGGACCGTGACCCAAACGATCACCGTCACGCAAACGGTGCCCGTGACGAACACGTGGACCGATACGCAGGTGCAGACCAGCACCGCGCAGACGACCGGCACTGGCACGTCCACGGCGACCGGTACGCGAACCACGACGACCACCGCAACCAGCGCCGGATCGCTCACCATCACCGGCACGAGCGTCGGGACGGCCACGGTCACCACGACGGCAACCCAAACGGTAAGTGGGACAGGCACGGCAACCGGAACGACCAGCGGCACAGGCACATCGACCGGGACGGTCACGCAAACCGGGACCACGACCGGAACCGGGACCACGACCGGAACGACGACGCAGGCGGGGACCGGCACGACGACCCAAACCGGGACGATCACGACAACTCAGACCGGCACGGGAACTGGCACCGCGATGGCGACCGGGACTGGAACCCAGACCCAAACCTCGACGACCACCTCTGCCAGTACGAACACGACGACGCAGACGTCGACGGTCACTGCGACGGCAACGGGCACTGGAACCGGAACCGTGACGGGAACGATGACCAGCACCGGGACCGTCGCAGGCACAGGCACGGCCTCAGGAACGGTTACCGGCACAAACACCGGAACCAACACCGGCACGCAAACCAACACCAACACCAATACGACCACCGCGACTGGGACCGGCACCGCGACGACGCCAGGTACAAAGACCATCACCTCCACCAACACGCAGACCAGCACCTCCACGACCACGACGACCTTCACGGGAAACTCGACGTGGACGAACAATTCGCTTTGGACCTGGTCGGGCAGCGCCGTTCGTACGCAAATAGCGAACACTACCGCCACCGGGACGATGGGCGGTAATACGCCCAACGGCAACTACACGATGACGGGAACGAGAACCGGAGCGACGCTAACCGCGACGGATTCGGCTGGCTTCACGATGGCGTACACCGGAACGGAGACCGGGACGACCCTCATCTACTCGAATGGAACCGCCTTGACCTTCACGTGGACGGACACGGGCGCTGCCACGCGCACGGTGACGGGTACGGGCACGTGGATCGAAACCACGGGTGTTCCATCAGGGACCTGGACCGGTACCGCGACCTTCGCGGCTTCGCACACCAAGACCAGCACCGCCACCGGCACGACCTCGGGCACTGCCATCTCGACCAACACCACCACGACAACGAACACCAACACGGCGACGAACACCCGGACCATCACCAACACCGGGACCAACACGAGTACCGGCACCACTACGCAGAGCAAAACGAACACAGCGACCACTACGTCTACGGCAACGAGCACCACGACGAATACCAATACCAACACGCAGACCAGGACCAATACGGCGACCAACACCAGCACCACGACGACGACCCAGACCGGCACCCATACGGGTACGGGCACTTCGACCACAACGACGACTCAGACCAACACGACGACAAACACAAGCACGGTGACAAGCACGACGACACAGACGACGAGTAACACCGGTACGACAACGAGCACGAGCACGGCGACGGGCACGAATACCAACACGACGACGAGCACGCGGACCAATACGGCCACGTCGACGACCACCAGCACGCAGACCAACACGAGCACCAATACCTCGACGGTGACCAATACGAATACCGGAACGAGCACGACCACGCTCACGAGTACGACGACCGTTACCAGCACCAGCTCGGGCACCAGTACGTCGACGACCACCAACACGAATACGTCGACCAGCACGACGACCGTGACCAATACGAGCATCGCCACCGCCACCGACACGGTCACGGTCACGAATTCGAGCGCCGGGACGACAACTCAGACGGCGACCGATACGATGACGAGCACCCAGGCCTACGCCTGCGGCTCCAGCGCTGCGACCGATCCTCTCGACTGTAGGAGCGACACGCCGACCAGCAACGGCTACTGCAACGAAACCAGCGGGATCGCCTGCGCCTCGGACACTGCCTGCAACAGCATCAAGGGTGACTTCTGCCGAGCGATTTCGACCATCGACGGATCCGGGCGCTTGCGATACGAGTCATGCGTCACCTCGTCGGGCACCCCGTGGGGGTCGTGCAAGCATGGGGTAGTCACGGCGAACACGACGTGCACTTCGTCGAGCGATGCCTCGTGCGCCTCGGCTTTGCCCGGCGATTTCTGCGCGGCCGGACAGCCAGCCAAGATGTGCGCCGACACGGGCCTGTGGTGCACCGGCGACGCCGACTGCCCCGGCACTGCAGGAAGCGATACGTGCTCGCCGGCCAGCTCGCGCATGATGGTCGTCAAGCGGGCGTTGCGCCGAGCCGTTTCGGAACAGTCGTCGAAGGTCAATTTCGGCTTCATTAGTACCTACCAGGGCAAGGGCATAGGCAGCACCAATACCGAGACGGAGGTCTTTCCGTACGTCAAGCTGCAGTCGTGCTCGGGACTGTCGACCGTGACGGAGACCCAGTTCTTGTCCCGCGGCGAGCTCGAACAGGCGAATTGTTTCAGTCTATCCAGCGGCCCGAGTGGGGCGTGCACCATCGACTACGGCGGCAACGGCGCCGTCAACACTTCCAATGCGGCTCTGAACCAGATTTCGTACACGCTGGTCGGCACGACCAATAGTCGTTGGGGCATTGTCCGTGGCGACGGCAGCGGCAAGTCGAATCACATCGACACTTCTTGGTCGAGCTGTTCTGCCTCGCCCCTGTTGCCTGCCTGCGAATTTTCTGGGCAAGGCACCGGCGTTTACGAAGGCAGCTACTACACGTTCACCTACAAGCAGGGAGCTCCCATTGCCAACGGTGGCGTGGACGGCGAAGGCAGCCGCGCCCATCCGATCTATTTCACGACCTACAAAGGCAAGTACTACAGCGACGGCGTGAATTGCTACAACGCGGTCGATGCCGATCGGACGGACATCGTCAACGACGGCATCTACAATCGCGTGGCCTACACCGGCACGCCGTACGATCCGGCCAACGAAGTGGCCGTGCCGTGGGCCGGCTCGACGGATGCCAGCGCATGCAAGGCCACCACGGGCGCCCTGTGGAATGCACAGGTGGTTCCCTTCTTGACCGACACGACCTTTGGTGGCCAATCCATCACGACGGCGCAAAAGACCCTGATGACGGTTGCGCGCCTGGAAAAAGCCTCCTTCGGTGGCGTCTATGCCACTGGCAAGCTCGCGCCACTCGGCTGTGCTCTCCAGAATGACGCCGTGCCCGATCGCTACCACAGCGCCGCTGCGTACCTGTCGACGGTGCAGAGTAACGACACCGCCGCCAACAGCGGCCGCGTACCATGCTGGAGCAACAATATCGTGCTCGTCGTTGATGGCCAGTCGAACGGCCCGGGCGACATGAGCGCGGCGACGGATTGCGCGTCTGCCGCGTGTGCCTACGATGCCGTCACCAATCCTTCGCTGGCCGGCTGCAACTGCGCGGCCATCGTGAAAGCCTACGGCCTCGCGCATTCGGGAACGCCGGTACAGACACACGTGGTGGTCAACGCGCCTCCCACCTGGAGCACACGCTATCCCTATTCGTATGCTTTTCTGTGGAATTTGGCCGTCGCCGGCAGCCCCAATTTCGACGGAACACCGAGCTTCGGCACGAGCGAAGACGAAGTTTACAAAGGCATCTCTGACAAGATTGCGGCGGCGGCCTATCACTTCCCGTACACCACGACGACGGCCGTAGCGGGTGCGAGTACGCAAGATCCGAACACGCTCGTGGTGACCAGCAGCAATTTCCTTTACGACACCAGCGTGAGCTACCCGTCGTGGAGGGGCACCGTGCGCGCCTTCGACACCACGTCGTCGGTGGACTTGAAGTGGGACGCAGTAACGGTGGCTGCAAGCGGACATCCCAGCGACTGGACCAAGCGTCGCATCTTCTTTTCGGACAAGACCGGCACGATCGCCCAGGTTCAGATCAGCAACACGGGCAGCATCACCAACGCGTCCACCTTGCATTCTGCCGGGCTCGGGGCCAGTGATGTCGAGGCTGAGCACATCATGCAGTGGCTGCTTGGCAAACCTGAGCTCAAGAACCCGGCGCCGCTCATGGGCTCGGTGACGTCCTCGACGCCCATCGCGGTCGGGCAGGGTGCCTCGAACGGCCTGAACGGATCGAGCCAATACTCGACGGCAACCTGGAAACGTCCTCAGCTGGTCTACGTGGGCGGCGACGACGGCATGTTGCACGCCTTTTTCGGACATGTCGGCAGCCGCACCCTCGCCGGCACAAGCTACGAAGGCGGTGAGGAGGCCTTCGCTTTCATACCGAACGATAAGTTGCAGACCATCACCAAGCAGTATGCCCAAGGTGGACAGAAGCTTTCAGTCGACAAGACCGACCACATCTTCGGGCTCGCGGGCGCGCCGAAAGTAAAAGACCTGTGCATCGGCTCGGCCTGCGATCAATCGACGGGCGGCGACTGGCGTACGGTCCTGGTGATGCCGGAAGGCCCTGGCGGAAACAAGCCGTTCGCACTCGACATCACAAACGTCATCGACGCCGTCAATGGCTTGCGGCCAGCCCAGATGAGCCTGCTGTGGAGCACGGCGCCGGTTGCGGATGGCTCGACGACGGGGGTGAAGCTTCCATCGTCCACGGACGGTGTGAAGTGGGACCAAAGCTTGGGCGAAACCACGTCTGTGCCGGCGTTCTATTTTGCCGGCTACGCCAGTGGCGCGGCGGACAACCGCGTTGTGTTCGCCTCCGGCTATCCCATCACGAGCGGGACCGGCTACGCCAGCCAGGGCATCGTGCTGCTGAATGCCGACGCTGCCACCGGCGCGGTGAAGGACACCCAAGACATCAGCAGTATCGCCGTCGCCGCGTGTGCCCAGAAACGCGCTGTCATGTCCGACGTGAGCTTGGCGCGCGACTATTCGGCGCTGAGCACCTCCCAGAAGCTCCTGGCTGGCTACGTGGCGGACACCTGGGGCAACACCTACCAATACGTGCCGCCCGCTTTGACCAAGGTCTACTCGCGCACCTGCAAGCAGCCGCTCTATTTTGCACCGGCCGTCGTGCAGCTCGACCGTGCGCCGAAAGCCGACACCTCGGCGAAGCACTTCATCTATCTTGCGCAGGTAACCAACTCGAATTTGGATCCGCTCACCCAGGCGGTGTCTACCGACTATCCGCCATCCGAGCTCATCGTGACGAAGCTCGACGGCAACGTCAGTCCGCCGGTCATCGTGACGGCGTACAACCCTCTGGACAGTCTAGGCCAGATCGTCTTGACCTTGGATCCCAGCGCGCCCGCCACGAACCGCATTTGTCTGCAGACGCAGAACCTCAGCACCCGGACCTCGGATGCTTTCTCGGCGGACAAGACCAAGACACAGACCTATGCCGATGTGGGCGGGGTGGAAATGCCGAGCACGGCACGCCCGGTCTCGACGCCGACGGCGGTCTTGCGCTCCGACGGCCTCGGTTTCCAGGTGATCACCAGTTGGTATGACCCAGTGACCTCCAACAACTGCTCGGCGGGTGAGCAGTTCAACTATGGCAAGAGCTACGTCACGGTCCACGAATTTGGCGCCGATGGAGCTTGGTACCAGATGGCCGGCGTCACCCTCGACAGCTCCGTATTGACCGGAGTCACCTTCGTCGGTACGGGCTTGTTCGTCGACGGCATCAACGCAGGCTCCGCGCCACAATCGATTAACCTCGGCGAAACTTTCAGTCTCACACAACAGCTCCTTAATAGCTCGGCCAACGAACGTTACTTGCGGACCTCCTGGACCGAGCGACTCGATCTCTAGCCTGCCAGCAATCCCGTGCGCCGTTGCGCTTCCGCTCGAAGCATCTGACGCGTGATTTAGTTTCTGCTGCCGCGAACGCACTTCGTCCTGCTGTGCTCGCGCTTGGCGATTGACAGGGATCGTGTGAGCCCCTACGCTTGGCCGGTTTTCATCGCTGACAAGGGCACAAGATGACAAAGGCGGAGCTTATTGCCAGGGTTGCAAATCGTAAGGATCTCCCGCGTATGCTGACGAAGAAAGCCTACGCCCGAATCATCGATGCGGTCTTCACCGAGGTCGGCGACTATTTCATTCGCGCGCGGCCGAGCGCGA
>CAZTTW010000053.1:0-8471 GCA_964616265.1 uncultured Myxococcales bacterium
GGCGAGCGTTTCGATCGGATCGGGCATCAAGTACTTCGGATCGGGATGAATCTCGAGCTTGAGCCAGTTCGTGTGCAGCGCCTCGCGGGCCAGCTCGGCGGCCAAAATAGCTTCGCGCCGGTCTCGCACGCCCGACGTGTTGGGCAGCAGCCGGTAGCGCTCGGGCTCGAGGTGCGACAGGATGTCGTCGGTCGCGCCGTCGGTGCGCACTCGGCGAAGCGCTACGGTGACGAGCTGCGTGCCCGAAGCGGCCAAGCTTTTTCGCATCAGGCTGGGCGAGCCGAATTTTCCGGTGCCGAGGAAGAGGCGCGAGCCGAGCTCGACGCCGCCTATGACGAGAGGTGTGTTCATAATGGCGTCCTTGTAGTAGCAGCGCTGAGCGCGGAAGCAGCAGTGTTTAGTGCCACGAACGCGGCGACAGGATCCGGCGCATCCCAGACGGCGCCAAGCACGGCGGCGCCATCGAATCCCAGCACGTGGCAATCGGCCAGGGTGTGCATCGTCACGCCGCCAAGGGCGACGACTTCGGTGCTTCGCTGTGGTTTGGTGCGTGCGGCAAGGAGAGTGCGGAGGGCATCGCGGGCCTGCGGCTGCATCGGACCGTAGCCTGGTTTGCTCAGCGACGCGAAGACCGGACCGATGAAGACGGCATCGTAACGCCCGAGGGAAGCTCTCACCGTCCCGACATCGTGGCACGAGCGACTGGCGAAGCCACCGGTACCTTTCTGCAGGCCCGGATCTTCGGGCGCCCGGCCGTCGTCTCGAAAATGGATTCCGCCCGCTCCGAGAGAACGCGCGACGTCGTGGTGGCCGTGCGCAATCACGCGACGTCGCCACAGCGGCGGCAGCGACCCGAGCAGGCCGGCCGTGCGCTCGGCCGACCACGTCGGCTTGCGCAGGTGGTAGCGCTCGAGCCCCGCCTCGAAGAGGGCCTCAACGGTCTCTTGCTCGTCGGCGCGGTCATCGGGAGGGGACAGCACCACGAGCTTCATCCGCCTTGGCTGGCATGAATGATAAGGACGCTGTCACCCGGGCGCAACGCGTGCGCTGACCAGTCTCCTCGCGAGACTACCGATGCATTCACGGCCACGGCTACGCCTGGCCGCCCCGCCAGCGCCAGCTCGTCGAGAAGCGCGAGCAACGAGGTGCCGGCAGCGACGGATCGCCGCGCGTCGTTGACGAAGATGTCGACGGCGTTGGAGGTTGGCGGTGCTGTGGAGGGCATGAGGTCGGTCTTTCCGCGGCCCGGAGCCACCCTCGGGCTCCTGCCTCCTCTGCGCTGCAGCGAGGCCTGTTTTCCCTACGGCGGTACGAGACGCATCAGGTTCGAAGGCTTTTCGGACAGTTCTTGTCCTGATCTCAGCCTGGAGCCCCAGGCTCGCCTAAACGAGGCGGCACAAAGTAAGACTCGGATAGGCATGGTTTTCAACACCAAAATCGACGGCCAGACATTGGAACAACGGCTTCGCGATCCGATCGCCTTCGTCGCAACACGCGATCAACCGGTCGTAGGGACGATGCGGCGAGTTTTCACCGCTTTTACGGACGCGAAACAATGGTGCGATTACCGTACCCATGTAGCGCGAACACGCTCGAAATGCCGAAAGAAACAGTCAAAGCTCTTATGAGCTCGGCTCGCAGCAAGGCGGAGCTTCTGTCACGAAGTCCTCTTCAGTACTTCGTTTTGTCGATGTTGGAGAACGGATGCCTCAAGGTACAGATACGTGCAATACCTGTTACGGAACAGGTGAGATCGCGACCGAGCATGGACTGACGAGTTGCCCGGATTGTTATGGTGACGGCAAGGCTGCCAATGCCGGGAGCAAGCTCGAGTGGCGGCTGCGCGAGCTCGAAAAGAGCTACCGCACGAGCAATCACGAGGCTTTCTCCGACGTGATGTGGTTGGTGCACGAGCTGCGACAGGCGCGCGATGCCTTGGTTTTGATCTTGACCCGCTGTCAGGACGCCGATGAGGGCGACGAGGTGGCGAGGTACGTGCGGAACAAGGCCATGGCCGCGCTTGGGCTTTATCCGCGCACGCCGGCCGAGGCGCACGCCAGCCGGGAGCAATCATGAAAGCAAGCCGCCTCATCGTCGTTGGTAACGGCATGGTCGGGCACCGCTTCTGCGAGAAGCTGGTGGAGTACGACAAGGGCGACAAAGGCGACAAAGGCGACAAGGGCGACAAGGGCGACAAGGACAGCGCCTTTCGCATCACCGTCTTCGGCGAAGAGCCTCGACCTGCGTACGACCGGGTGCATCTGACCGATTATTTCAAAGAGCGCTCGGCAGAGCAGCTCGCGCTTGGAACAAGGGAATGGTACGCCGAGCGCAACATCGAGCTTCAAACTGGGACGCCCGTCACCGCGATCGATCGCGGAGCCTGTAGCGTGGTGACGGCTGACGGCAAGCAGCACGCTTATGACTATCTCGTGCTGGCCACGGGATCGGCGCCCTTCGTGCCGCCCGTGCCGGGCGTCGACAAGAAGGGCATCTACGTTTATCGCACCATCGAAGACCTGGATGCGATTCTGAACCATGCCATGACGGTGCGGCGAGCCGTGGTCATTGGCGGGGGACTGCTCGGCCTCGAGGCGGCTCGCGCGGTCAAGGATTTCGGCCTCGAGACGCACGTCATCGAGGTGGCTTCGCGTCTGATGCCGCGTCAGCTGGATGTCGCGGCAGGTGCGCTCTTGGAACAATCCATCCGCGACCTTGGCGTCACCGTGCACATCGACCGTCGCATCGTTCAGTTTGCCGGCGAGGCGTCGGTCAAAGGGATCGAGCTTTCAGACGGCGAGACGATTGACGCGGACCTGGTGATTCTGTCTGCGGGCATCCGGCCGCGCGACGAGCTGGCGCGCAAGGCGGGCGTGGAGATTGGACCTCGGGGTGGGGTGGTCGTCGACAATCAACTGCGCACGAGCGACAAGCAGATCTTCGCGATCGGCGAGGTGGCTCTGCACGACGGAATGATCTACGGCCTGGTGGCGCCCGGCTACGAAATGGCAAACGTCGTCGCGAAGACGTTGACGGGTGACGAAGCTGCCTTCACCGGCGGTGATCTCTCGGCAAAACTAAAGCTGATGGGAACCGACGTCGCTTCGTTCGGCGATCCGTTTGCCGTGGGGCCAAGCACGCGCGCCATGACCTTCGAAGATCAGGTCAAGCGCGTCTACAAAAAGCTGCTGGTCGACGTGACCAGCAAGCGACTGGTGGGCGGCATCTTGGTTGGCGATGCCAAAGATTATATGCGCCTGCAGCATCTGGCGCGTTCGCAGACCACGCTGTCGGACAGCCTCGACGAGTTGGCGCTCACGGCGGCGGCGGGCGGCAAGCAGTTCGAGCTTCCGGACGAGGCGCAAGTGTGCTCGTGCAACAACGTCTCTGCGGGGCGCATTCGCGCCTGCGTGCGCGACGAGGAGTGTACGACGGTCGACTTGCTGAAGAAGACCACGCGGGCAGGCACTGGCTGCGGTGGTTGCATGCCAGTGGTCTCAGATCTGCTCGGCGTTCAACTCAAGGCGATGGGCAAGACGGTTCGGCCGCGACTGTGCGAGCACTTCGCGTACACAAGACAGGATCTGTTCCAGATTGTTGCCGCCAAGCGGATACGTACTTTCGCACAGTTGATTGCCGAGTACGGCGAAGGGTGTGGCTGCGAGATCTGTAAGCCCACGGTGGCGTCCATTCTTGCCAGCATCTTCAATGAACCGGTCTTGAAAGAGGAACACCGGACGTTGCAGGACACGAACGACCGGTTCTTGGCGAACATTCAGCGCAACGGTACCTATTCCGTGATTCCGCGCATTCCTGGCGGCGAAATCACACCCGAAAAGCTGGTGGTGCTGGGCAAGGTGGCAGGCAAGTACAATCTGCACAGCAAAATCACCGGCGCGCAGCGGGTGGACATGCTGGGCGCGCGACTCGAAGACTTGCCCAGCATTTGGCAGGACCTAGTCGCGGCGGGCTTTGAAAGCGGCCACGCCTACGGCAAGGCGCTGCGCACGGTGAAGAGCTGCGTGGGCACGAGCTGGTGCCGCTTCGGTGTGCAGGACTCGACGGCGATGGCGATTCGCCTCGAAGAACGCTACAAAGGCATCCGCGCCCCGCACAAGCTGAAGAGCGCCGTGAGTGGATGCATTCGCGAGTGTGCGGAAGCCCAGGGCAAGGACTTCGGCTTGATTGCGACCGAGAAGGGCTGGAATGTCTTCGTCTGTGGCAACGGCGGCTCCCATCCTCGTCACGCCGATTTGCTGGTCAAGGATGTCGACGCGGAGACGGCCATTCGCTACCTCGACCGCTTCCTGATGTTCTACATCCGCACCGCCGATCGCCTTACCCGCACCGCGGTTTGGCTGGAGAAAATGGAGGGCGGCATCGACCGGTTGCGCGAGATCATCGTCGACGATTCGCTCGGCATTGCCGCCGAGCTCGAACGCGATTTGCAGTACCTGGTCGACACCTACGAGTGCGAGTGGGCGGGTGTGGTTCGCAACCCCGAGCGCCAAGCGCAATTCAAACAATTCGCGCAGACGCAGGCGATGCCGGAAAAGGAGCCTCGCGCGCGCGACGGACGTGCGTGGGTGCGACTGGCGAAAGTGGCCGAGGTTCCGCAGAACGGCGGCATCACGGCCCGTTACGGCGATACGGAAGTCGCCATCTTCAACTTCGCCGCGAAGGGGGAATGGTTCGCGTCTGAAAACCTCTGCCCGCACAAACAACAGATGGTGCTGGCGCGTGGGATCCTCGGCGACGCTGGCGGCAAGGCCAAGGTCGCTTGTCCTTTGCACAAGAACACATTCGATCTCGAGAGCGGGGCCTGTCTCAATGGAGATCTGCGAGCCATTGCGACGTTCCCGGTGAAGATCGAAGGTGACGACGTGTGGGTCGAGTTGCCGCCCGCCGAAGAGCTGCGACGCAAGTCTGCGGCATCACACACGCCGGCGCGTCAGCCGCAGCCGATCGTCTAGCTTATGCCGCGGCACTGACCGGGGGGCGAGCTGTTTGGGCTGGCGGCCGAAATTTTCCTGGACAGAATTCTAGGAGTGCAGTCGGCGGTTGAGGCTAGACGTCGTTCGTTTGCAGTGCCGTGCCTGGCCGTGTTTGCGCTTGGCGCGGCAGCGTGCTCCCGACAAACCTCGACGGGGGATGCCGCGGCGGATGAGGATTCCTCAGCAGCCGCGGTCGATGGCGCGGGCGAAGCGGGCACAGCGTTCGAGCCGGCAACGCCGTTCGCCTACGTCGCGAAGGTGAAGAACGTTTTGGTTGGGTTGCAGGCGACCGATGACGAAGTCGCCCAGGTTGCGTCCGATCCGACCCAGTTGAAGACACTGATAACGGCGTGGATGCAGCTTCCGCAGTACAAGCAAAAGATGAAGCGCTTCTTCGAGCTGGCGTTTCAGCAGACGCAGATTTCGACCGCAGATTTCGCCGATCAAGTCTATCCGGGATAGCTCGCGCTGAACGGAACGACCACGCCGCTCTTGCTGCAAAACATCGAGGAGAGCTTCGCCCGAACGATGCTGGAATTGCTGGACGAGGGCAAGCCGCTGACGGTGAGCGCAACGACCGACACCTTGATGATGACCACGGCGCTCAAGGAGCTGTACGCTTTCCTGGACGTTTGGCAGGTGGACGACGCCGGCAAGGTTACGGATCGCTTCAAGCAGGCGAACCCCAAACTGTCGATCACGGTTGGCACTAGCCAGGGCGCGATTCCAATCGCAGACACGCTCAATCCCAGCAGTCCCAATTACATGCACTGGTACAATCCCGACGTCGCGACCGAGGACACGCAGATCGGCGACTGTGCCAAGGATCCCATTGTCTACCCGCCGAGTGCCCAGACGCTTCACTATTTGCTCTACGGCTCGCTCGATAACCGGAAGAGTGCGACGGGCGTCGCCTGTCCCGTATTGGGCGGAAGCGCCGCCGCGGCTCAGTTGAGCACGGATGATTTTGCGGACTGGACCATGGTCAAGGTACGCCTGCCCGTCGCGGGCGAAGCCACGTCGCTCTTCTACGATCTGCCCGCCCTTCGCTCGGCCAGCGAGCTGGTCCTTTCGATTCCCCGGGTCGGCTTCTTCTCGACGCCCGCCTTCTTCGCGAATTGGCAGACGAACATCAGCAATCAGATGCGGGTGACGCTCAACCAGACGCTGATCGTCGCGTTGGGTACCTCGGTGGATGGGACCGATGCGACGGTCACTCCGGGCAATCCGCCGCCCGGTCTCGACACCGCGCACGCCATGTCGCCGAACTGCTACTACTGCCACCAGTCTCTCGATCCAACGCGTTCGGTTCTGGCTTCGACTTACTCGTGGAATTATCACAATCAACTCGATCCGAACTACGTCAGTCAGAAGGGCATGTTCGCGTTTCAAGGCGTAGTCAAGCCGGTTGCGACGATGACTGACTTCAGCGCCACGCTGGCCCAGCATCCCTTGTTCGCGCAGGCATGGGTGCAGAAGCTTTGCACATACGCGAATTCGGCTCCTTGCGCTGCCGACGATTCCGAGTTCAAACGGATCGTCGGCCTGTTTCAATCTTCCGGCTTTTCGTGGAGCAGTCTCGTTGTCGAGCTGTTTGCCTCGCCGATCACGACCCACGCGAGCGAGACGCGAACCGCTGATGTGAATGGCGAGACAATCGCGGTATCGCGTCGGGATCATCTTTGTGCTGCCCTCGATGCCCGGCTTGGTTTCGTCGACGTTTGCGGTCAGGACGCGGCAACAAAAAAACAACAACAGCCCGCCATCGTCCAGCTTGTTTCGGGCTTTCCTTCGTATGGCTATGGCCGCGGCGCCACGCTGCCGGTGCTCCCCAACGATCCGACGCTGTTCTACCGAGCGGCGACCGAGAATCTGTGCGAGGCCATAGCGGCCGATGTGATCGATGTGCCGGCGGCGAAGGTCGTGGCAGGCGTGAAGGCGTGGTCGAGTGGCAACGCGGATGCGGCCATCGCCGATTTCGTGAGTATCGTCATGGCGCTGGTGCCGTCGGATCCGCGTTCGGCGCCAGCCACCACACTTCTCAAGGACCACTTCGCAGCAGCGAAGGCGCAGGGCGCAAGCGCATCGGACGCTCTGAAATCGACGTTCGTGACGGCTTGCCTTGCGCCGTCGGCCCTCTCGATCGGTTTGTGAGACAGCGATGATTACGCGGCGGCAAAGTCTTCTTTCCCTTCTCTTCGGAGGTAGCGGCCTCGGACTTCGGGCGCTTGCTACCGGCTTGCCGGTGTCGTTCTTGGCGGCGCCACGCAAAGCCTTCGCGGGTGGGGCATCGCCGGTCTGCGACGATAAGAGCAAGGCCCAGTACATCATCTTCAACACCTCCGGGTCGGGCGATCCCATCAACGCAAATGCACCGGGAACGTACGATGACCCGGCGATCGTTCACAGCAGCGACCCCGCGATGGCTCCCACGCCGCTCACGTTGAATGGCCAGAAGAGCATCGCGGCGGCGCCGTGGGCCGGCCTGCCGCAGACGGTGCTCGACCGCACCGCCTTCTGGCACATCATGACCAATACGCCGGTGCATCCCAAGGAGCCCGACGTTTTGAAGCTGATGGGCGCGACCTACGCGGGCGAGATGTTACCGTCGTTGCTGGCCAAGCATTTGGCTCCCTGCCTTGGCACCATCCAGGCTCAGCCAATCAGCATTGGCGCATCTTCACCGTCGGAAGCGCTGACCTTTGGCGGATCGACGTTGCCCATCATTCCGGCCCTTGCCTTGAAAGCGACGCTGACCAATCCCACCGGCGCGCTGACCAAGCTGCAGCCCCTGCGCGATCAAACGCTGGCGCAGCTTTATGACCTGTACAAAAACGGCGCGACGAGCGCGCAGCGAGCCTACATCGACGCGCTCGTGACCTCGCAGGCGCAAGTGCGCAACATCAGTCAAAGTCTGTTGTCGGCTCTATCGTCGATCAAAGACAATAGCGCGGCATCGCAGGTGCTGGCAGCAGTGACACTGATTCAAATGAACGTGACTCCGGTGGTGGCGGTTCACATCCCCTTCGGCGGCGACAATCATCGGGACATCGGTCTGACGACGGAAACCGCGCAAACCGTGTCGGGCGTCGCTACCCTCGCGTCGCTGATACAGCAACTTTCCGCCGCCGGGCTTTCGGATCAGGTCAGCTTCATGTCTCTCAACGTCTTCGGGCGCACGATCGGCCCCAGTACCACCGATGGTCGCCAACACAATCCCAACCACCAGGTCTCGATCGTCATCGGCAAGCCCTTTCGCGGCGGCGTGGTGGGCGGCGTTGCGCCGGTCCAGACCGACTACGGTGCGACGGCCATCGATTCGAAGACGGGGCAGGGCGGTGCCTCGGGCGACGTGCATGCGGTGGACACGCTGGCCGCGTTCGGACGCACGATGCTTGCCGCCGTGGGCGTGGATGCGGCCTCGATCGCCAGCGATATCCCAATGGGCACTGCTATTCCCGCAGTGCTTGCCTAGCC
>CAZTTW010000053.1:8571-12350 GCA_964616265.1 uncultured Myxococcales bacterium
GGGGGCCGAATCTTCGTCCGTGGCCGTGCATCCAACGGAGCAATGAATCCTGCGTTATTCCCTCGGCTTGTGGCGGTAGAGACCACCAGTTTCTGCAGCGCTCGCTGCGTCTTCTGCCCAAATGATTCGCTCAAGCGCGGAAAGCGGCACATGTCGGACGAGCTGTTCGAAAGCATCATCGAACAGTGTCGCGAATTTCCCCTGCCGGCCATCGAGCCGTTCATCCAGGGCGATCCGTTTTCCGATCCCAAGATCCTCCCGCGCTTGGAGATGATTCACCGGCGGCTGCCGAACACGAAGCTTCGCTTGTACAGCAACGGCTACAACCTAACGCCCGAGCGAACGGATGCCATCTCGGAGCTCGGGATCGACCACCTTTACATCAGTCTCAACACGACGGATCCGGCACGCTACAAGGCCGTGATGGGTCTCAAGCTCGAGCGGACGCTCGAGCATCTACGCTATCTTTCCGATCCTGTACGCCGCCGTCGCGTCGCGCGCGAGATTACGGTGCGCATGGTCCGCATGACGGACACCACGCTGGAAGAGCAGGAACGCTTCCTCGCCCTTTGCAAAGAGCTGGGCGTGCAATCCTTCATCGTGGGTCTCTTCAACTACAAGGGCGATATTCAAAGCCCACTTCCGGTGCCGAACTATCCGTGCGAGCACATGGACAGGCTCGACATCCTGGCGGACGGAATCGTCACCCTGTGCTGCATGGACCAGGACGGTGAGTTCTCGTGGGGAGACGTCAACAAGCAGCCGCTGCTCGACGTCTACCGCGGATCGGTCGCGGCGAAGTATCGCGAGATGCACTGGAGCGGGCGTCGCAAAGAGATTCACCCCTGCGATACGTGCAACCTCTTCTGGCCAGGCCTGCAGGGCCTGCCGGTGGTCAAGAAAGCGCGTTTTGCCGCCCAGGCCGGCTGGTACTTCCTTCGCCACCGCCCGACCGGAAAGCGCGCCCCGAATTTGGTGCCCGCGGCGGCCTTGGTGCCGCCGCGTACGTCGGATCCCTAGTAGCTAGTCCACCGGCAAGCCGCTGACGATGATTCGTCGCAGGCCACTCGTCGGCATGGGCAAGCCCTTCTTGGTCTCCTCGAAGATGATCTGACAAAGCGTCGCCGAGGTGAGATCCTTGCCGGTGTCGTGCTCGGTAACGCGAATTTCTTCGCCGTCGCGGATCAGCTTGGCGAGATCGGTGAGAGTGACGTAGCAGCTCTGCTGGGTGTCGTAGAGCTTGCGGTTGGAGTAGCGTCGAATGATGCGCATGCGCGTAATGATGGCACGGCCGCGGCTTGGAGGGAAAGAGAAAGCTTTGCCACAAGTGGCGCGTTGACTTGACGCGTCTCAGTCAATGGCTAGAGTGGTAGTGCATCTATGGCACGCATCGGTCGTTCTCAACGGGCATGGTAAGCGGCCTTTTCCACTGTGAGGGCGCTATCCCAATCAGTATGGATAGAGACAGTCTCAGCACTTACTTGCCGCAGTAGCGGGATGTTTTGCTTCCGTCGAGCGAAGCGACCTCGATGACGTCGTCAACCAACCGAAAGTGATACTTCACCAACCGTGCGGCGGGTTTGCCGTCGACGCGTAGAACGTCGCTGAACAGACCAGACGGGTTGAATTCGAAATGCACCCAGTCGCCGAGTATTGCCGGCTGCCCCGGATCGCCTCCGCAATGTTTCCATTGGTTGAAGGAGACTCGGCAATCGCGCGCATACACCACGATGCCGAAGACCACTAGGAGAAGCCCAAGGGCGCGGATGAGTCTTTGCATCTCCACCTCCAGCGGAAAAGGATAGCAGCCTCTGGCGCTCCGGCTCATTGAAACGAAAAGGGCGATCCCTTGCGGGACCGCCCTTTCTTGTGTTTCAGTCGATGGTAACCGGACCTACGGGCAGCTCGCGCCGCTCAGGCCCGGTCCCACGTTGGCCGCCTGGGTACCGGCGTTTGCTGTGTCGCTCGCATTGTGAGAGTAGGTGTTGTTGGTGAGCGTTACCGTCGGCAGGGGCGTCGTCGACGTGCAGTCCAGCTGGATGCCGTAGCCGAGGCTGTTAGTGAAGGAGGAATTGTCGACCGTGAGAGATGCGGTCGCGGTTGGAGAGTACATCAAAAGGTCGCCTCCGTTGGCGTCGGTGCTTCCGTAGGAGAAGTCCGCATAGCTGATCTTGGCCTTCGCGCCGTAGTCGATGAACAATCCGGTCCAGTCGCCTGGCGCTTGCGTGGCTGCCAGCGATGTAAAGGTGACGTGCTTGTCAGCGGTGCCGGCAACCACGAGTTGGCCAACCTCCGGAGAGCCAATGTCCATCTCGACGCCGGCACCGAACTTGAAAGTCATGCCGGGGCCGATGGTCAGCACAGGGCTGGTGGCCGCCCCGACGTTCACGCGGTCAGTGACCGCGATGGGAGTTCCGGGAGCGGCCCAATACGTGGTCGACGTAACATTGCCGCCTCGGATTTCGATCAACGCACCGCCACTGAAGGTGTTGCTCGCGCCGATACCAACGAAGGACGGCGCCTCGACCGAAATGGCGTACTGCTGGGCTGCGATATTGCTGAACGTGGAGTTGGTAATGGCGAAGTTCGTGGCCGAGTCCTCCTCGTAGATACCATCGGAGCCCGCGCCAACGTGATCGATGGTCACGTGATCGAGGGTCACGCGACCCGTCTTCACGCCGCTTGTTGCGTGGACACAGGCGTAGGTGTCGAAACCGCAGTAGCTCAGCTTGGCGTAGGCGATCTTGGTGCCGCCCATGACATTGCTTCCGAAATAGATTCCGGTCCAATCCCCGGCTGCCGGCGTAGCCGCGGCAGACGTCAACGTGATCGGGCTGGTTGCGGTTCCCACTGCCACCAGGCCGGCATTGTCCTGGTTGCCGACGTCGATCTCCGCGCCACTTTCGAACAGGAGCGTGGCGCCCGCCTCGATGGTCAGGATGGCATTTCCGGTGACCTGAATCTTGTCAATGATGTCGTACGGACTGCACGCCTTGCTTAGCGTGAGGTTGGCCGTGACGTCGCCGCCGGTGAATTTCGGGCTCTCGGTGCAGGCGACCGGAGCCAAATCGATGGCTGGAGTCGTATCGATGGCAGGCGCGACATCCGTGGTCGCGGTATCGATCTTTACCGTGTCGAGCTTGGCCGCGTCGAGGATCACGGGCGCATCGGGGCCGATTGGCGCATCGACCGCTGCCGTATCCACGACCGGCGTGGTATCGGGTGCAATCGTCGCGTCGGCCACTCCCGTGTCGACCGGGGTCGTTGCGCCGTCCAGCGCCGAACCACCCGTGCCGCCGCTGCCCGCATCGTATTTGATGATGCCGCTGCCACCGGTTCCGCCGTTGTTGTTGTCGCTGCTACCGCATCCCACGAGGAGAAGGGGCGCCACGACCAGTCCAAGGGTCAGTGTATGAGCGAATCGCTTGATCATTCTCTATTTATCCTTTCAGCAAGTTCCGACATTTCAGGGACTAGAGCGAGCGCATCATATGCCCACTTTTGCCGAATGGACAGACGCTCGAACCTGCAGAGGCATTCGTTGGTGCGATGCGTCTTCTCGTCATTATGGGGTTCGCGTTGCGTTGAGCGCACGGACTTGGCACGATGAGCCTACGCCTGAGTGTAGAGTTCGTGCATGCAGCCCACCGCTGTTCATCACGTCGCGATCAAAGTCGTCGATCTGCCCCGTGCAGAGTCTTTCTACGGCGGCCTTCTTGGTCTTCCGGTGCTGCGGCGATGGCCGGCGGGCGATGGCAGCGAGCGGTCGCTGTGGCTCG
>CAZTTW010000054.1:0-12309 GCA_964616265.1 uncultured Myxococcales bacterium
TGGTCAACCTGGAAGCGCTGGCCAGCGGCGTCCCCGTGCTGGTGCCCGACGATTCCGCGATAGCGCAACTACTCGACCACGACAAGACGGCGATGCTGTTCAAGCCCAACCCGGACGACTTGGCACAAGCCATCGCCAGAGTGCTCGACGACGCCAGCTGCGCTCGTCGGTTGGCCGACGGTGGTCGCCAGCATACGCTGGCGCTCTGGCAGGGCGCGGACTTCAATCGCGTGTGGCAGACCATGCTCGACGGCGCGCGAGAACCGGATGCGGCCTAGCGACGCACCGTCGCCGAAGCGCGCTGGGGATATCCGGGGCGCCAAGGCGGCACTGCTGGTTTCGATCCACGATGTTTCCCCGCTGACTTTGGAAAACAGCCAGCGTGCCGTCGAGGTAGCCCTGGCCGCGGGCGTGCCCGCCCGAGCGCTGACTATCCTGGTGATTCCTCGCCACGAGGATCGCATCTCCATCGATGAGCATCCGCTAACGCGAGCGTGGCTCAGCGGCTTGGCCGAACGGGGCGCTCAACTGGTCATGCACGGCTACACCCATCGCATGGAAGGCCGTCGCTATTCTCCGGCCGGCTTGTTCTGGTCCTACGGTTTTGCGCGCGGCCAGGGCGAGCTGTTCAATTGCTCGGCGACGGAAACCGAAAGGCGCCTGGCGTGCGGACGCGACATCCTCGAGCGTGCGGGCCTGTCCGTCGCTGCGACGGGCTTTGTTCCACCGGCGTGGCTTCTCTCTCGGCAAGCCCGCAGTGTCGTCGATGCGGCCGGTTTCCGATTTCACGAGACCTTGCGCGGAATCGTCGCGGATGGCCGCCTTTTTGCCCGTCGACTGATTGGCTGGGGCTCGCTCAACGCCGTCGAGTCGAGTGTCACGTGCTGGTGGGCGGCCATTCAGCGCCGTCGCGCGCCCGTCGACACGCGTTTCGCCATTCACCCCGCCGACATGGTGCGGGCGCGCACGCTGGCGTCCGTCCGGCACACGCTCGACGTGTTGGTCGCCGGGATGGCGCTGCTGAGCTACCGCGATTATCTGGCCTAAACGCGCGTGGGGAGCCGCCGAGCTTTGCTCGGCGCGGACCATCGCGGGAAGGTTTGGAAAACCTCCGAGGGTTTCCATCACAAAAGATCCAGCAGCAGCGCGGCCCACAGCATGCCCTCGTCGGCATAGTACAGACTCGCTCGGCCATGGTAGGGGCGCCCGTGCACGTCGTAGAGCTCGAGATAATTTCCATCTCGCTCGACGGCGGCGACCAGGGCTTGGCGGTGGACCAGAAAAAGCTCACGGTCGACGTCGCGCAAGAGTCTCGCATAGACCGGCGCCATTTGCATCCAGCTCGTATCGCCCTGGTAATTGGGCGGCGCGGGATGGGCAGCTCGCCTTGCGGAAGACGACGCTGGAAATAGCGCAGGGGGATCGGCTTGGTGAAGCCCAGTCGGTCGAGGCTGAGCAGTACCTTTCGCTTCATTTCCGGGTCAACGATGACCTGGTAGAAAAACGGCCACACGTTCGCATCGCCCGACGGCAAATCGCGATCGAGCGCGTCGCGGAAGTATTCGCCACACCTAAAAGTCTCGCGGATGCGTGAAGGCCGGTTGAGTCCGCGCAGCCGGTTCGGCAGAACGGCTTGTTCGTCGAGCAAGCGTTCGAGCAGCGCGAGCATCGTGTTGGCAAACACCGTCGAGCTGCCGATCATGCAATCGCGGGGAGCAGAAAAGTAGGTCGCCGTTTTCACGAGCCCGCTTTCAGGATCGAGAATTCGGGCTCGGTGGCAATGAGCCGGTCGGCGTTTTAGAGGCGGTAGCGCTCGATGCTCACGATCGCGCCGTCGTCAGCACGCCGATCAGGAGATCCGCCGCTTCCGGCAACCGCTACCAGCGTTCGGTATTCTTCGCGCCTGCCGGAGCCGGCGGTTCCGGCTCTTCTCTTTCGGGGGCTCTGCCCTCGAAAGATTTGCCGCCCTTCTTGGGCTTGCTGGTGGCGCCCTTCTTGAACCGCCGATCATCGTCATAGGTTCGCTCGTTGGTGCGCTCGTCGTTGCGACTCGGTGGTGGTGCAAAGGACGGCGCCGGCGTCGGCTCGGGCTTGGGCGGTACGAACTCCGGCTCCGCTTTGCGCGTCGGAATCGGATCGGGATCGGGGTCGGGCGATGGTGCTACCGCCGGGACGGGCGTCGGATCCGCGGCCGGAGCGTGTGTCGACGGTCGCGTGACGAGCACGGTGATCGCCAAGGCGACCGCTGCCACGCCAACGATGGCGCTGACGGCAACCACCGTGCGCCGCTTGCTAGGCGGCGCGAACGACGGCGACTCCGCCACTTCTCCGGTGTGCGTGCGAAACGTCGTGGTTTGCTTGGTCGGTGCCGTCGGCTCGACCAAGGTCGCAATGTGCGACGGCGGGGTTGAACCTGGCCGCGGCGGCACGGAGCCCGGTCGCGGCGGCACCGAACCCGGCCGCAGAGTCACCGGCGGGGGCGTTGTTGCCTGCCATCCCAACGCCCCTAGATCAACATCATAGCCGGCAGAAACTCCGTGAACCGGCGTCGCGCGCGACATCCCGTGCGTTCGCAAAGCTCCTTGGAATTCCAGCATCGATTGAAAGCGATCCGCTGGGTTCTTGGCCAGCGCACGCAAAATGGCGGCGGACACGTTGTCGGGGATGGCCGGATTCTTGAGTTGGGGATTCTCCGGCTCCTTCATCACGTGCATGATGATGATGTCGCCGAAACCTTCGCTGATGAAGGGCGGGCCACCGCACAGCATTTCGAACAGAATGATGCCGAGAGCGTAGACGTCGGTCCGGTGGTCGAGCTTTTCGATGAGGCCCTGGCATTGCTCGGGGGACATGTACGCGGCGGTGCCCATGATGGCGCCGGTGCGCGTCTTCATCGAGCTGCCGCGCATGTCGTCGCGCAATTTTGCGATACCGAAGTCGAGGACCTTTACGCGCTCGCCGTTGCCGACCATCTCGTCGGGGACGAGGAACAAGTTGTCGGGCTTGAGGTCGCGGTGGACGATGCCCTTGCTGTGCGCCGCTGCGAGCGCCGACGCCGTTTGAAGGGCAATTTCCACGCCCTGGTCGACGGGGAGAGGGCGGACGCGATCGAGGCGCGCGGCCAGGCTCTCGCCTTCGAGAAACTCCATCAACATGTAGGGGACGTTGTCGTCGGGCGTGAGACCCACGTCGATGATGTCGATGATGTTCGGGTGCCGGATGGCGTTCGCCGCACGAGCCTCGTTGAAGAAACGCCCGACCAGCGATTCGTCCCTTGCCAGCTCGGGCTTGAGCACCTTGATGGCGGCCTTGCGGCCCATGATGGGGTGGACGGCCAGATACACGGTACCCATCCCGCCTTCGCCCAGCAATGAGACCACTTCGTAATTATTGATATGCTTTCCGATCACGACAAAGCTCGCAATCTCCGAGCGTATCAAACATTTCTTGGAACTGCACGTTAGACGTACAGCCGCGGACTTGCCTATTGACTAGGGGAGTTAATTGGTGCGGGCTGCGCCAATGCTTACGGTAGGTTAGAGATTGGAGAGGGGATCTCCTCCCCAGTGTGACGGGCGTTACTCACTCGCGCGAATGTCTTTGAGGAAGGTTCGCGTCTTTCGCTGCACCACTTCGAGATCGGTGGTATCGCAGACGAGCTCGATACGCACCGCCCAAGGGCCTTCGTGGAAAAGCGTCACCTGAACGTAGGTTTCGCCGACCTGCTCGCTTGAGTTGGCCGGAGCCACGAGAGCTAGCTGCCTCGTGTCGCGCGGATAGGCCGGAGGGAGGGCCATCGGCTGGGCTGGCTTCGAGCCCGGGTATTTGCCTTGTACGCGCGCGTTCACGGTTGCCCACTCGCTATCGAGCTCGGCGGGAGCGCGGTAGACGAAGACGCTGACCATCTCGCGCCACTGCGAGCTCTTGCCATAGTCGAGCGAGACGTAGTCGGCACGTACGTCGCTGCCGTCCGGCGCGTACACCGAAACGTCGCTCGCCTTGAACACGTCCGTCAGGTCCGGCAGCAGGACGTGCGCTTCTCGGTGGTAGCGGCCTTTCCCGGTCGGCAGGCGCCAGATTTCCCAGGGCTTGCGCATGAACACGTCTTCCGCGCTGCCGCCTTCACGGGCTGATGGGGGCGGTACGCGCTCGGTCCTATCGGGAACCACGGGGCCAACGTTGGCGCACGCTGCGAACAGGACTAGACCAGCGAGCCCGACGATAAACGGACGGTGAAACATGCGCCTAGGTTGTCCCTTGGCGCGACGGCGGGCAAGAGGCTTGCGGTGTTCGAGCCGTCGTCAGCCGCGGTCAGGAGTTTATGAGCTGGGCCACCAGCGCTGCGGCCTCGCTGGTGGGCTGGTGGCAATGCTGGTCGGTACACACGAACGCGGTGGCGTGCTCCACGGTCGGCTTGTCGCGCAGCCACGGAATGCGACTTTCCAGCGCTGTCCAATCGATGCTACCGGGAACGCCGACCACGAGTGCCTTGCGGGGGCAAAACGTCTTCTGCAAGACCTCGGTCAATTCTGGCTCGCCAGTGCTTGCGCTCGGTCGGGCCATCGCGATTTCCTTGACCGGGCCAAGCACGAAGTCAGTGGCCAGCAACGCCTCGGTCAGGGCCAGAGGACGCTCGCGCATGGCTGGAGTGTAAAGCGCCAGCGCGGCGGCGAGCGCGGCCCTTCGGGATTCGTCGTCGGTGAATGCGACGAGGCGGGCGAGATTCATGAGCGCCACCGAGCTGCCGGCCGGCTCGGCACCGTCGAACGCCGGTCGGTTGCGAGCCAGCAACGTCTCGTGCTCGGCGCTGCTCAAGAACCAGCCGCCGCGCTCGCGGTCTCCGAAGAGGGACTGGGTCTCGTCCACCAGGCGGACGGCTTCCTCGAAATGGCGTGCTTTCCCCGTGCTCTCGAACAGATCGATCAGCCCGGCAGCGACGAAGGCGTAGTCGTCGAGGAAGCCGGGAGCGCCGAGCACGCCGTCGCGAAACGTGCGCGCCAAAGTGCCGCTTCCGGGCGCGCGCAAGCGCGTGCAGACGAAATCGGCCGCGCGCTCGGCCGCGGCCACGTAGCGAGGCTCGCCCAGGATTCTGCCGGCGACGGCAAAAGCGCTGATGGCAAGGCCGTTCCAAGCGGCGATGATTTTGTCATCGCGCAAGGGCGGCACGCGGGTGCTGCGTACCTCGGCCAACTTCCGCCGCGCAGGGGCCAACTGCCGGGTGATCTCTTCGTCGGGCCTGGGTTGGTGAAGAACGTTGGCGCCTTCGAAGTCGCCTTCGCGCTTGACCCCGAAGTGGCGCAGAAACACCTCGGCTTCGTCGGTGGCTCCGAGCACCGCGCGAATTTCGTCTTCTGTCCAGACGAAGTACTTGCCTTCTTCGCCTTCCGAATCGGCATCCGTCGCGGAATAGAAACCGCCGCCTTGCGCTGCAAACGTGGCCAAGAGCTCGTCGCAGGTTTCGCGGACTACGCGAGCAAAGAGCGGCTGCTGGGTGACCTGCCACGCCTCGGCGTACGCGACGATGAGAAGCGCGTTGTCGTAGAGCATTTTCTCGAAGTGAGGCACCCGCCACTGCGGATCGGTGCTGTAGCGATGGAAGCCGCCCACGAGTTGGTCGTAAAGCCCGCCGGTTGCCATGGCCTCGAGAGTGCGCACCGCCATGTGCAGGGCGCGCGGGTCTTTCGTTCGCTGATGATGGCGCAGGAGAAGACGGATCGGTACCTGCGACGGAAACTTCTGCGGAACGCGCAACCCGCCGTAGCGCTCGTCGAAGGCGTGCGCGTATTGCTCGACCATGGAGGCGAGAAATCCCGAGTCGATGCCGCCGTCGGCGTTGGCGCCTTTGGCTTGCGGTGGCGCTACCTCGCCCGCTTCCATCTCCGAGCGGACGGATGCCGCCAAGGCATCGGCAGCTTGGCGGACTCGGCTGCGATCGCCGTGAAACATTTGCAGAAGCTCGGTCAGCACGTCGAGAAACCCGTAGTTCGCGCCGCGGCGGCCGGCGAAGGGCGGAAAATACGTGCCGACGAAGAAGGGTTGACGTTCGGCCGTGAGCCAGACCGAAAGCGGCCAGCCGCCGCTGCCGCCCAAGTGGTGAGCCGCCTTCATGTACACGGCGTCGACGTCGGGGCGCTCTTCCCGATCCACCTTGATGGCGATGTAGTTCGCGTTGAGAAAGGTGGCGATGCGCTCGTCTTCGAACGACTCTTCCTCCATGACGTGACACCAGTGGCAGGTCGAATAGCCGATGGAGAGAAAGACGGGCCGATCCAGCCTTTGCGCCTCGCTGAACGCTTCGTCGCCCCAGGGAAACCAGTCGACGGGATTGTGGGCGTGCTGGAGCAGGTACGGGCTCGATTCGAGCGCCAGGCGATTCGTGTAAAGCGGTGTGCCGTCGTCTGCTACGTGGCGGGTTCGGACGGGTTCGGGCAGGCGAGTCCGCGTGGCCGCAATGCGTGCAGCGACGGCGGGAGGATGGCCTTGGCTTCCAGGCAGGGCGGACATGGCTTGACCATGACCGCGGTGCGCGGGGCGCGCAACCCGCCCTTGCACAAAAGCTGACGCGAATGGTCCGTTTTTGGCGCGGACGCATGGCGCGCCGGAATTGTCCTGCTAGGGTTTGCGTAAATCTGCCCGTGGAGTCTCATGTCTTTCTCTGCTGTTCGAGACAAGGTGCGCGCCGGCGAGCCGCTCGGCTTCGACGACGGTGTCACGCTTTTTCGGCACCCGAACCTGCTTGACCTCGGCCAACTGGCCAACGACGTGCGCGAGCGCCTGCACGGAGAGCGCACGTTCTACAACCGCAACATGCACATCAACGCCACGAACGTTTGCGTGGCGGGCTGCCGTTTCTGTTCGTTTGCGCGTCTCAAAACCGGCGATCCGGGCGCCTACACCATGACGCTGCAGCAGGCTTGGGGCCGGCTTCGCGAGCGCCTCGCGGCGAACGATCCTCTTACCGAGATCCACATCGTCAATGGGCTCAATGAAGAGTTGCCATTTTCGTACTACACCGACTTGCTCGCGGGACTCAAGCGACTGAGTCCAACCGTTCATCTCAAGGCGTTTACCGCGGTCGAGATCTTCTTCTTCCACCAGCACTACGGCATGCCGGTGGCCGAGGTGCTTTCCCAGCTGCGCGCCGCCGGCCTGGATTCGCTGCCGGGAGGCGGAGCCGAGATTTTTGCCCCGCGCGTGCGGCACAAGCTGTGCGCCGACAAATGCGACGCCGACCAGTGGCTCGACGTTCACCGCACCGCCCATCGCATGGGGCTGCGGTCGAACTGCACCATGCTGTACGGCCACGTGGAAACCATCGAGGAGCGCGTGGACCATTTGCTGCGGCTTCGCGGACTGCAAGAGGAGACGGGCGGTTTTCAGACGTTCGTGCCGCTGGCGTTTCATCCCGACGGCAATGCCTTGCGCCGCCTGCCGGCGCCTACGGCGACGGAAGACCTGCGTGCCTTCGCAGTCTCTCGGCTGCTTCTGCACAACATTCCGCACGTCAAAGCGTACTGGGTCATGCTGGGAATCAAGACCGCGCAGACCGCCCAGTGGTTCGGCGCCGACGATCTCGACGGCACGGTTCAGGAAGAACGCATCTACCACATGGCCGGCGCGGAAACGCCGCAACACCTGGGCGTCGCGGACATCGTCCACTTGATCGAACAAGCGGGTCGCCTTCCCGTCGAGCGCGATACGCTTTACAACGTTGTCGCCGAGGCGTCGGCGAACGCCCACGGCAAGCCCTTCCGGCGGGCGATTGCGCCCGAGGCGGGCAGGGCGCTTCCATGACAGTGGGGGACGCTCCGACGACCGATCGGCTCGCCATCTGGGCGCCGCCGCTCACCTGCGCCCGGCCCTTTGTGGCGGCGCTTGAAAACGGACCGAATAAGGATCTTTTCGAGGTCACGGAAGCAGCACCGGAGGATTGCGCCCATGCGTTCCGATCCGGTCGCGCGGCCGTGGCTCTCGTTTCGAGCGAGCGCTTCTGGCGGCTGGCGCACGATCCCGCGCTCGACGTGCGCATCGTTCCGCACGCCGCGATTTCGGTCCACGGAGCCCTTCCGAACCACCTTGACGAGGCTGCCGACGAGCATTGCCTTGGCGACGTCGCGAGGACGGTCACCGAGTGGAGGAAGCGCTCCGGACTGCCGTTCGTGTCGTGGCTCTGGGTGGCGCGCGCTGGCGCGGCAAACGAGCCCCGCCTCGCCGGCCTCTTTCGCCGCCTGTCAGCGGTGCTTGCCGACGTGTCCGTCACTGTCGCCTCTGTCGCCTCCGCCGACTCCGCCGAGTTTCTCCGCTACGAGCTAGGCTCGCACGAATTGTCGGGTTTGGCCGCGTTCGTCGAGGAGCTGCATCGCACGGCTGGTCTGCCGTCGAGCGAGCGGCCGTCGCTGCGAATTCGTCTTCTCGATCTCGACCTGCCTGATCCGCTTGGTCTGCCGGTCGTGCGGCCACGGCGGAAGGTCAGCGGCAAAACGAGTATCGACGGGCTCCTTGCCGATGCCGCGGCCGGTTCTCGCATCGCCCCGGAAGCGGCCGCCCTGCTGTACGAACGAGCATCGCTTCTCGATCTGGGCGAGGCCGCGGATAGGCGCCGGCGTGCTTTGCATCCCGAGAACATCGTGACGTACATCATCGACCGCAACGTCAACTACACCAACGTGTGCGTGACGGCCTGTAAGTTCTGCAATTTCTTCCGGCCGGAAAAGAGCCGGGAGGGCTACACGCTCTCGCGCGACGAGCTGGCGCAGAAATTTGGCGAGACCGTCGCTCTTGGCGGCATTCAGATCTTGCTTCAGGGCGGCGTGAACCCGCACCTGCCCCTTACTTACTACGAAGATCTCTTCCGCTGGACCAAGAGCAATTTCCCGCTTGCCCTGCATGCCTTGTCTCCCGAGGAGGTCAGCTTCATCGCGCGCCAGGAAAGCCTCTCCATCGCGACGGTGCTCGAGCGGTTGATTGCGGCTGGGCTGGACAGTCTTCCGGGCGGAGGCGCCGAAATCCTGGACGACGACATTCGGCGTCGCATCTCGCCGCTCAAGTGTTCTACCGATACGTGGCTCGATGTCATGCGCCAGGCGCACCGGCTCGGTTTACGTACCACGGCCACGCTGGTCTTCGGTTTCGGCGAAAGGCCCGAACAAATGGTCGGGCATCTCGACCGGCTGCGCGCTTTGCAGGATGTGACAGACGGGTTCACGGCATTCATTTGCTGGCCCTTCCAGGCTGAGGGCACGCGGCTACGACTGGGCGACGATACGACGGCGCAACGCTATCTACGCATTTTCAGCCTGGCGCGTCTCTATCTCGACAACTTCCCCAACCTGCAGGTCTCGTGGCCAACCATGGGCCCGACCATCGGGCAGGTGGCGCTACGCTTCGGCGGCAACGACTTCGGCTCGGCCATGATCGAAGAAAACGTCGTGTCGCAGGCCGGAGCGGTATTCAAGCTTTCGGCCGCGGACATCGAAGAGCGTGTCCGGGCAGCCGGGTTTGTTCCTTGCCGACGCAATATGCGTTACGAGCTGCTATCCAGCCATCCTCCCGCCAGCGGCAAATCCCACGTTACGGCAGTCTCCCGCCCCATCGGGCTGTCCGCTAGCGCATAGCGTCTTTCGTGTCCGCGGCCCCGATGGGCATTCTCATCGGCAGGCGCCGGCGTGTTGAACCGACTAGGGCGAAGCGATTGCGTTGGCCTTCGGAGTGAGGGAAGTCTCGGTTCCTCTTGCTCCCCAGCGATTTATTGTCATCCAAAAGAAAGCGCTTCTATATACTAACTTTTTGCAATCCGGGCGAGAGAGTCACCCCTGCGAGAGGTAAGTGCGATGCGAATCACCATTCTCCCCAAGTGCGCCAGCCGCTTTGTGCTCACGAATTGCCTGACTGTTCTTTCGATTGCCACAGTCTTCGCCGTTGGCGGAGCCGCTTGCCAAGGCGGCGGCCAGATTGAATCTGGGGGCAACGGGAATGGCAGCGGTGGCGGCGGTGGTGGTGGCGGAAGTTCCTCTGCGATCTTCAACCTCGACGCCTCCGTGACCGTCAATATTTCCAAGTGCGGAAACGGACAGAAGGACGACGGCGAGTTCTGCGACACGGGCTCTTCCGTCGGGGCAGACGGTGTTGGTTGTACGAAGACTTGCCAGATCGTCGACGGCTACATTTGTCCAGACTGGGGCAAGCCCTGCATCCTGAACGCCAAGTGTGGCGACGGCATTCTCACCGCTTCGGAGACCTGCGACGACGGCAACACCGTCGATGGCGATGGCTGCAGCGCTGACTGCCAGACCGTGGAGAGTGGCTACGAATGCCGCGTGCCGGGCAAGCGCTGCACGCCCAAGTGTGGCGACAGCATCAAGATGGGCGGCGAACAGTGCGACGACGGCAATAGCCAGAGCGGCGACGGTTGCTCCAGCACGTGTCAGATCGAGCCCGGTGCCGATTGCCCCGATGTCGGCAAGCCCTGCAACAAGGCGGTCTGCGGAAACGGAAAGCTGGAAACGAACGAGCTCTGCGACTGCGGCACCGACCCCAAGAACCTGCCGACCGGCTGCAAGGCCGTCAACGGCCTGTTCTACGGCGACGGCAGCGGCTGCTCGAAGACCTGCACCAAGGAGCCGACTTGCCAGGACGGCTCGGGCAAGACCCAGGCCTGCACCTCGACGTGCGGCGATGGCAACCTGGACCCCGGCGAAGATTGCGACGACGGCAACAAGAATGACGGCGACGGTTGCTCGCACGACTGCAAGGTCGAGGGAGGTTTCACGTGCTCGACCAAGACGGCGCAAGATTCGGCGACGTGCACGCAGGCGGGCAACACCGGGCAGTGCCTTGAGCTGCCGATGATTTACCGCGATTTCCAGCCGGAGAACGTGACGTCCGGCGGGCATCCTGATTTCTTCTTCTTGGGGACCAAGGCAGGCGGCGCCAGTGCGCCCACTACGATCTGCGTGCCCAACTCGGGCGGGCCGTCCAAGGGGAACGACTCGACGGCGCGCTGTTGGGACATCGCTGCGGCGAACCTCGACCACGGAAAGCCCGTGTACAACTCGGCCCGCGCCAACAATCTGTGCGATTGCCAATTCAGCGACTGGAGCATCGGCAACGCGAGCCACATCGCGGGTGGGTACACGCAGACTGACAGCCCTCTCTCCGCCGGCTTCGTCACGGCGCCCGCCGCACTCAACGTCACCAACCCTTCGGGCAGCGCGAGCGGCACCGTCACCGGCTACACCGCGAGCACGCCTGGTGGCCCCATCTGGAAGGGCAAGGTGCCCATCGTCAAGGATGCCAACAGCTTCAAACAGTGGTTCAACGACGACTCCAGCGTGAACAAGACGTTCACCGGCGTCCTCGAGATGCCGTCCATCGGGAGCAACCTCTACCAGTACGCCAGCAAGACGCATTTGGCGGGCGCCGACTCCGGATTCTTCCCGCTCGACACCCTCAATGCGAGCCAGGCGACGCTCTGCAATCTCTGGCCCTACTGGAACCGGGCCAACGGTTCTCCGATCTGGTCGACCTGTACGGGCGATCAATATTTCTTCCCGCCGCGCGTAATCCAGTCCGATTGTCCCAACCAGAACCCGCTGACGAACGGCTGCTGGGTCACGTCCGTGCAAGGCGTGAAGCACGACTCGTACTTCACCACCGAGGCGCGCTACTTCTTCGTTTACGATTCGACCGCGGGTCTGACGTTGCAGTTCTTCGGCGACGACGACATGTTCGTGTTCATCAACGGCAAGCTCGTGCTCGATCTCGGCGCTGTTCACCAGCAGCTGCCCGGCACGGTGAAGGTGGCGGGCGATCCCGGTACGGCAACCATCGCCGAAGGTGGTTGCCTGGACGCGACCGGTAACATCACTGGCGTCACGGCCGGATCCACGGCTTGCTCGCCCACCAACAGCAAGCCGCCGGCCGCCGTCTCACCCGACGACTTCCGTAACCGTAGCGTCGACCTCTGCCTCAACAACGGCAAGGTGTACGAGATCGCCATCTTCGGCGCCGATCGCCACCCGCCGGAGTCGAATTACCAGCTCACCCTCAGCGGCTTCACCACGAAACGTTCCGAGTGCGGTCCGCGCTGCGGCGATGGCGTCGTTTCCGGCGGCGAGGAATGCGACTGCGGCGACGATTCCGTCTCCGACGCCAATCGTCCCGCCGGCTGCACCGGTGCGAACAAGGACGACACTTATGGCGGTTGCACTACGCAGTGCAAGTTCGGTCCCTTCTGCGGCGACAGCATCAAGAACGGCCCAGAAGAATGCGACAACGGCAAGGACAACGGCGCCACCTACGGACAGGGCG
>CAZTTW010000055.1:0-3479 GCA_964616265.1 uncultured Myxococcales bacterium
CGCGGCTCGTTCACCGGCGCTGCCGATCGGCGCATCGGCCGCATCGAGCAAGCCGATCACGGCACCCTGCTCCTCGACGAGATCTCCGAAATGCCGCTCGGCCTGCAGGTCAAGCTTCTGCGCGTCCTGCAGGAACGCGAAGTCGATCGCGTCGGCGGCGCGCGCTCGGTTCCCGTCGACGTTCGCATCATCGCCACATCGAACCGAGACCTGGCGGCCATGGTCGCGCGCGGCGAGTTTCGCGCCGACCTTTACTATCGACTGTCGGTTTTCCCCATCTCGCTGCCACCGCTGCGCGAACGGCGCGAGGACATTCCGGTTCTCGCCGCCAAGCTTACCGAGGAAATCGCATCTCGCCTGGGGCGCCCCGCGCCGCTGCTTTCGTCGGAAGCGCTGGCGGCATTGGTCGCCTACGAGTACCCGGGCAATGTGCGCGAGCTCGCGAACATTCTCGAACGCGCCCTGGTCCGCTGCCACGGCCCCTCGGTTCCCATGCAGCACATCGCAGCCGCACTCGCCGCGGTGGGCATCTCGTCCATTCGGCGGTCGCCATCGGAAGGCAAGAGCAGCACACCCACGCAGGTGTTGACGGTCCAGCCAGCCTTGCCCAACGCAGGTCTACTCGATGATCTGCCGTTGGCCCTGGCCGACCTCGAACGCATCGCCATTCTCGAAGCGCTCCGCCGTGTCGGAGGCAACCGCACCCACGCCGCCCGCCTCCTCGGAATCAGCCTTCGCACGCTTCGCAACAAGCTGCGCGTCCTTCGCCATGCCGGCGCAACCGTGCCCGGCGATGGCGTGGCACGACCGTCGCATGAGGAGTCAGCAGCATGAAAGTGTTCGACACGACTCTGGCGCGGCTCGAGCGAGCGCTCGACGTTCGGTTGGTCAGGCAGAACGTCCTTTCCACCAACGTGGCCAATGTCGATACGCCCGGTTTCAAGCCCAAAGACGTCGACTTCACCGCCAGCATGGTTGCCATCGAAGGGGCGGCACGGGATGGGGGCGGCGTTTCGCAGCCCTCCTCGCCGACCGCCTTTAGCAGCCCAGCCGAGTCGAGCAGCCTGGCGGAGCGCGAGCTACCCATCGTCGACGTACCAGCAGGCGGCGCATCGTTCGACGGCAACACCGTCGACCTCGATCGCACCATGGTGGCCATGGCGGAGAACGCGCTCCAGTACAGCGCTGCCGCGCGCGCCGCCGGGAAAAAACTGGCGCTCTTGCGCTACGTGGCTTCGGACGGAAACGGCTAACCAGGAAGGAACGAGCAATGGACTTCTTGACAGCGTTGCATGTGAGCGGTTCGGGTCTTTCGGCGGAGCGTACGCGCGTGAACCTCGCCTCGTCCAATTTGGCCAACGCGGAAACCACGCGGGGCGCGAACGGCAAGCCCTACCAGCGCTTGGATCCGGTGTTTCAAGCGATTCATATGGCCGCGCAGGACGAAGCGCCCACCGTCGGAGATGCACCGATGGGCGTTCAGGTCTCGCAGATCGTCGCCGATCAGTCGCCGGGCAAGATGGTGTACAGCCCGGGCCATCCCGACGCGGATGCCAACGGCTTCGTCACCTTTCCCAACGTCAACCCCATCAGCGAAATCGTGAATCTGCTGTCGGCGTCGCGTGCCTTTGAAGCCAACGCCACCGCCGTCGAGACGCTGAAACAGATGGCGGCCCGCGGGCTCGACATCACGAAGTAGCCATGAACCTGCGCATCGACAACACGCAAGCGCTGTCCGAGGCCGGACGCGCCGACCGCATGGACCGCACGATCCAAGGCGGCGAAGGCGGTGCCCCAGCACAAGCGTCGGAATTCACCAGCGCGCTCGGCAAGGCGATTGGTGAAATCGACAAGATGCAAGTCGCGGCGGACACGCAGGCCGATTCGGTCGCCCGCGGCGCCGGCAACATTCACGAGATGGCGCTGGCACTCGAAAAGGCCGACGTGGCCATGCGTCTCGCGATGCGAGTACGCAACAAGTTGGTCGATACGTACAACGAAATCATGCGTATGGGGATCTAATCGATGGAGCCTGTCCTCAAGTCCGTTCGTGAAGTCGCCAAGCGCTACGCCGAGCTGAACGCAGCGACACGCATGCTGCTGGCGGGGGTGCTCTCCCTGGCGACCGTAGTGGCCGTGGTCGCCATCGTCTTCGGCACGGGATCCACGTATCAGTACGCGTTCACGAATCTTGGTCCCGAGGACAGCACCGATGCCGCTGCCGCGCTCAAGGCCGCCGGTATCAACTTTCGCACCGAAGCCGGCGGCAGTGCCATTTCGGTGCCAGCATCGCAGGTCCACGAGGCGCGCCTCATGCTGGCCGCGCAAGGGCTTCCGCGGGGCGGCGGCGTAGGCTTCGAGCTCTTTGACCGCGGCGATTTCGGCGCTTCGGAATTCACCCAACGGGTGAATTTGCGCCGCGCCACCGAGGGCGAGCTGGCGCGCACGATCTCTCGCCTGCAGTCGGTGCGCTCGGCGCGCGTGCACGTGACGTTGCCTGAGAAAGGACTCTACCGCGACGACGATCGTCACGCCTCGGCCGCGGTGGTGCTCAACCTGCAGCCTGGACGAAACATGCAGGAGCGCGAGCTCGCCGGTGTTCGTCATCTCGTCGCTTCCGCCGTGGCGGGCCTGTCACCCGATGCGGTGACCGTGGTCGATCAGCGTGGCACCGTTCTGTCGGGCGACTTGTCGGCGACGGCCAAGCAAGCCAAAGAGCAGCGAGACATCGAGTCGAGCCTCGAGCAGCGAATTACCGACCTCCTCGAGCCCGCGGTGGGTCGCGGCGCCGTGGTCGCCAAAGTGACCGCCAGCCTCGATACGACCGAAGTCGAGACCACCCAGGATTCGTACGATCCGGACACCGCGACGGTGCGCAGCGAGCACAAGACCACCGAGACGGTCAACGCCGACGGAACCGCCGGGTCGGGCGTCGCGGGTGCTGCCGCCAATCAGCCGGTGGCTGCGATCCCGGGCGGCGGCTCTGGGTCCTCGCGAACGCAGACCGCGCGTGACGATGAAGTCCGCAACTACGAGATCGCGAAGAAGATCACCCATACGGTCACGCGCACGCCGCGCATCCTTCGCCTTTCGACGGCGGTCCTGGTCGACGGTGTGGGCGGTAAGCCACGTCCCGATGCCGAGGTACGTCGGCTTTCGGATCTCGCCAAACACGCCATCGGATTCGATGAGAAGCGCGGCGACGTACTGGAAGTTTCGAGCGCGCCGTTCGCCAAGCTCGACGAAAGCACGGTCACGATCCCAATCTGGGACCGACAAGACTTGTGGCGCCTTGGCCGCATCGTCGTCTGGGGTGTCCTGGCGACGCTCGGCATGTTGCTCGTGTTCCGCATTTACCGGCGCGCCACCTCCGCCATCGCACTCATCACGCCGGGTGCCCGCGTCGGTGACGTCCAGATGCTGCTCGGCCGCGAGGGGAAAGTACCCGGGCTCGGCCAAGCCGACACCCTGGTCCTGCG